>JAZFTY010000537.1:0-3744 GCA_036446935.1 Acidobacteriota bacterium
GGGAGCAACTCAATTCTGGGAATGAACACATTGACCAGAACGGCTGAGACGATGTGCATCGCGGCGACCGTGGCAAAGACGGGTAGATAAGAATAGTGATCGATGGTCCAGCCCACCATCGCATTGAAAGCCATCCCCCCAAAACTGCCCACCGCTCCGTACAACCCCCACACAGTTGCCACATCCCGGGCCGGAAACAAATCAGCGGGCAAGGTGAAGAGGCTCGAGGCCTTGAATTGAATGGCGAACATCGCTCCCCCGATCAAGGCTATGGCCAGCACTGGAGACTCGGCCATTACCGCCGGCAAGGCCAGGGGCACCATCAGAGCACCCACCCAGATGACCCACTTACGCGCTGCGTTGACACTCATGCCGCGCCGAATCAACTCCTGTCCCGACCAACCACCGGCCAGACTTCCCACATCGGCAGCCAGAAACGGAATCCAGGCAAAAAGTCCAATCTCGATAATATTGAAACCCCTCTCCGAGGCCAGATAGAGGGGCACCCAGAATACAAAAAAATAAAAGGCGCCGTCAGAAACAAACCGACTCAGCATGAGTCCCCACACTTCCCGGTAGCGGAGAAAATCTCTCAGGCGCGGCCGAACACTTCCTTCCGTTGAGTCTTCACGGCCACTTAGAATCAGTTCCAGTTCGCGGTGGGACAAACTCGGATGGGCTTCGGGGGAATGGTACATCCGCTGCCACCACCACACCCAAACAAAACCCAGTAGTCCCGGTATGATGAATGCAGCCCTCCAGCCCAGGGTATAAATGATGACACCCAGCAAGGGGGGCGACAAGACCGCCCCCAGGCCCGGACCCACCGTGAGTATACCGACTGCCATGGAACGCTCGGCCCGGGGAAACCATTCGGCAATGGCTTTGAGGGCGGTTGGAAAATTGGCGGATTCCCCAAATCCGAGTAGGCCCCGCAGGCAAAAAAAGCTCACAAAGCCGCGGCCCAGGGCATGGAGCATTCCCGCTACGCTCCACACCACGACGGCCAGGTTGAATCCTCTTTTGGTGCCCAGGCGGTCAATGATCGGACCGCTCAACAATTGCCCCAATGCATACGTGAAGAGGAATGCTGAGGTGATCCATCCGTACTGGGTGTTGCTGAGGGAAAATTCATCCATCAGCGAGGGCGCTGCGATCGACAATGCCTGGCGGTCCAGATAATTGATAGTGGTGATCACACAGAGCATCAGGGCGATGCGCCAGCGCATATCCAGGCGAGACAGCATTATCAAGCTCCCGTTCTGATCATAATCAGATACCTATCTATGAACTGAAGTGGGGGAGGACGTGTTTGCCTAAAAGCGTAACGCTGCGCTCGATCAGCTCCATGGGCATATTGCCCATGCTGACGCGAAGGTTGAAGTGGGTCACTCCTGCCTTCTCGTATTTGCGAATGCTTTCCAGGCAGGTCTCCGGAGAACCCACGAAAACGATTTCATCCCCCACGGCTTCAAAGAGGTCGGTTTGAGGATCGAGGGCGTTCCCCCGACTATCCTGAATCAGCCCCATCCGCCCGTAAAAGTTGAGCACGTCACTGACATAAGGCTTTCCTTCCTGTCTGGCCTGTTCATCGGTTTCTGCCACAAAGGTCGTACGGTTGATTGCCACAGTAGCGCTTGCAGGATCCCGGCCCTCAGCTAGAAGCAGTTCCCGGTAACGATGAGCCTGTTTTTTGATGACCTCCAAATGAAATTGAGTGGCCCCGTACCAGGCATCTCCCAGTTTGGCGGCACGCTCTACGGAGCGGCGAATCCTGCCCCCCACCCAGATGGGAGGACCTCCCGGTTGGACGGGTCCCGGATAGACCTTGCCTTTCACGTTGAAGTGCTTTCCCTGGAACTCCTCTTCACCCGCCCAGAGTTTCTTGAGGAGAATCATGGCCTCGTCCATACGGGAAGCGGCTTCGTCCGGAGGAATGCCGTACCGCTTCATCACGGTCGGGTGTCCGACTCCCACACCCAGAATGAAACGCCCTGCCGAGATCTGATCCAGCATGGCCGCATCGTAGGCCAATTTGAGTGGATTCCAAACGGGTAAAAGTGTAACTCCGGTCCCCAGTCGCAAGCGGGTACCCCTGGCTATGGCGGACAGGACCAAAAGGGGCGATGGCACGTGACCCGACTCCGGGGAGCGTGGACGGTTCTCTCCCGCCCACACCGAATCAAACCCGTACTGCTCGGCTCGTTTGGCTAAGCCGACATAGTCGTCGAGAAGGCGGTCCAGAGGCTTCGAGGTACTCCAAAAATCAAGCGCTAGACCAAATTTGACACTCATGCCTTGGGCTCTACTCCGTAAGGCCGTTTCAAATATCTTCCTCGAGGCTCACCGAGAACCTTGCCCTCCTGGCAGATGAGTTCTCCCCTTAAAAAAGTGCTTTTCACTCGTCCCTTGAGTTCGATGCCCTCAAAGGGGGTGTAGCCCTGGGCCGAGGAGGATTCGGCGGCTCGAACCACAAAGGATTCCTCAGGATCCAGAAGAACCAGATCGGCGTCATAGCCGACGGCGATGTCTCCTTTGGTGAGCAGACCAAAACGCCGGGCCGGATTCCAGCACAGCAATTGAGCCATCTGTTGGTGAGACATTCCCCGTTTGCTGCCCTCACTGAAAACACCCGAAAGAAGGTACTCCGTCCCACCGAAACCCGCCTTGGCCAGGAAGATATCCTCTGGATTTGCGCTATTCACTTTCTGCTCGGCTGAACAGCAGGCATGATCGCTAACGATCCAATCCACTTTCCCATCCAATACCTTCTCCCAGAGATACTCCACGTCTTCTCGGGGACGGATGGGAGGATTGACCTTGGCGTAAGCAGCAGCGGGCGCATCGATGTCCAGAAGCAGGTGTCCAACCGTGACTTCCCTCCGGAAATTGATGTGTGGGAACACCTCCTGCATCATCAGAGCCGCTTCGAAGGCTTTACGGGATGAGAGGTGAAGCAGGTTGATGTTGGCGCATTCCGTTTCATGGGCCAGATAGGAGGCAATGAAAATAGCCAGGCCTTCGGAGTGCTGGGGACGGGCGGCATTGTAAGCGGCCAGGCCGGTCAACGTCCCGGCCTCCTCCACCAGCTTGGTGTAGGCACTCATGATTTCGGCCGTTTCGCAGTGCAAACTCAGGCTGAGAAAGTCCTTGATCTCCGGCTGCTGACGGGTCACCTCCTGCAGGGCCCGCATAATGAATTCGAAATGGGCCAGATCATATTTTTCGTCTTCCCCGATCATCAAAAAGCTGTTCTGATCCGAGGAGCGCCCATGCAGCCCGTGGCCTCCATAAAACATGAAGATCTTAAAAGAGGTGACGCCAAATTCAGTGACCAGCTGTCCCAGCTCCTGGATATGCTCAGCCATGATGGGAGCCAGGTGATAGGCATAGTCCACATGAAATCGACCCTCGGAGCGCTGGAGAACTTCAGGGTAAAACTCGCGGTAGGGACCGCCCTTATTCAGGTAATACTTCCCTGTTCTCATGTAGTTGATGCTGGAAGTAACTCCTCCCATTGCAGCCGCGCTGCTCTCAGAAAGCGCATCCTCTTCCAACTCATTGTAAATTCCCACGTGCATATGACTATCCACCACTCCCGGGAACCCCAAAAGCTGTCCGCCATCGATCACTTCTGAAGCCTCCTGGGAGGGAATCTCGGGAGCGATTTGAACAAAGGTCCCCTCACGGATGGCCAAATCCAGCAGCTCAACCTTCTCGGTGTTGGGACGAACCACTCGAACG
>JAZFTY010000538.1:0-3464 GCA_036446935.1 Acidobacteriota bacterium
AATCGGTCCTGAGGTGACCGCTGCTGCGGTTCAGCTTCTGGAGGCGGCCGGAGCCGACCTGGAGTGGGAAGAGGTGGAAGCCGGCCTGGGGGTTGTTTCCAAGTACGGAAAACCCCTTCCCGATCAAGTTTTAGAGTCTATACAAAAGAACAAAGTGGCCCTGAAAGGTCCCCTGACCACTGCTGTGGCCACAGGCTTTGCCAGTGCCAACGTGGAGCTGAGACAGAAACTGAACCTCTACGCCAGTTTGCGCCCGGTCGCCAATGTTCCCGGTATTGAAAGCCGCTTCGGGGAAGTGGACATCATCGTTGTCCGGGAAAATACCGAGGGTCTTTACTCCGGCCTGGAACACACCATCACTGCAGGTGTCACCCAGAGCTTGAAAATCATCACCCTGGAGGCCTCTTCCCGCATCGCCCACTTTGCCTTCGAGTATGCAAGCAAATGGAATCGAAAAAAAGTGACCACGGCGCACAAGGCCAATATCCTGAAGATAAGCGACGGTCTTTTCTTGAAGACGTGCCAAGAAGTCGCCAGGGAATACCCGGATATTCTTCATGAAGACATCATCGTGGACAACCTGGCCCTGCAGCTCGTCATCAACCCTCAACGATTCGATATCTTGCTTACAACCAATCTCTATGGCGACATCCTTTCCGATCTGTGTGCGGGACTGGTCGGCGGATTGGGACTCGTCCCAGGTGCCAATATCGGAAAGGAATACGCGGTCTTCGAAGCCGTTCACGGGAGTGCTCCGGACATTGCCGGCAAAAACAAAGCCAATCCACTGGCAGTCTTCTTCAGCAGTCTTCTCATGCTCGAGTACCTGCATATGGAGGACACGGCCAGCAGGATCCGCGATGCCATTTACAGGGTGACCAACAAGGGCGCGGTGCTGACTCCAGATCTGGGAGGAAGTGCGTCAACTACGGAAGTCACTGAAGCGGTTATCAACGAGATGGAATAGACTGCACAAATCCCAAATCCCAAATCTCAAATCTCAAACAAATTCCAAATCCTAAATTCTAAACTGAAACCTGGAGCGGGCGAAGCGCGCACCCCCTCTACTTTCGGTAAAGATTCATGGCCTGTCCCAGAAAGGCTTCGGCCGCTTCGCCCAGGGTCTCCGAGAAGGTGGGGTGGGTGTGAATGATACTGGCCAGGTCTTCCGCAAGGGCTGCCATTTCCACCGCCAGAACGCCCTCCCCAATGAGTTCCCCGGCGTGAAACCCCACCACTCCCACTCCTAATACCTGACCGGTCTCGGGATCGAAAATGATCTTGGTCAATCCTTCCGTTCTGCCCACCGCTACCGCTCGACCCGAAGCTGCCCAGGGAAAGCGTGTGACCTTGATCTTTCGACCTTCTCTTTTGGCTTGTGTTTCCGTCAATCCACACCAGGCCACCTCCGGGTCGGTGAAGACCACGGCGGGGACGGCTACATTGTCGAAGGCCACCTCTTGACCCGCGATGACCTGGGCAACCACCTTCCCTTCCCGGGTGGCCTTGTGGGCCAGCATCGGTGGCGCAGCCACGTCACCTATGGCAAAGATCTCGCGGTCGGCCGTACGGCACTGCGCATCGATCCGGATGGCCCCTTCTTCGTCCCTTTCGACCTTGGTTTTCTCCAGGCCCAATTGATCCGAGTTGCTTTGACGTCCTACAGAGACCAGAACCTTGTCAAACATCTGTTGCTGAGTGATCTCACCCTCAAACTTCGCCTCGATGCCCCGTTCGGTTTCCTTCATGGCCACCACCCGGGTATTGAGGTGGACCTGGGCAAACAAATCCTGAATCCGTCTTCCCAGCGGTCT
Source organism: Acidobacteriota bacterium (assembly GCA_036446935.1). Classification (GTDB taxonomy): domain Bacteria; phylum Acidobacteriota; class UBA6911; order RPQK01; family JADFOI01; genus JADFOI01. The sequence continues at coordinate 1,815 of JAZFTY010000538.1, forward strand.
AACCAAATCCCGATCGACTCCGGATAACAGACCCTGGGTCAACTCCACCAACGTCACCTGGCTTCCCAAAGAGGCATACACCGTCCCCAGTTCCAACCCGATATACCCCCCTCCCACCACCAGCAACGTCTTGGGCACCTCCTCCAGATTCAGCGCTGCCGTGGAATCCATGACTCGATCACTCTGAATCTCAATGCCGGGTATTCCCATGGGGCGAGATCCTGTGGCGATGACGGCGTGTTTGAAGTTGATGCGGGAGATCTCACTTTCCTCCAAAACAAGGGACTGGGAGTTTTCAAAACGGGCACTGCCGCGAACGAATTGGACCCCACGACGCTTGGCCAGGTCAGAGAGACCTCCCATGAGTTGACTCACCACCCCTTCCTTCCACCTGCGCAATGTCTTCACATCAATTTCAGGATCACCGAAATGAATGCCGAACTCCTGGGCTCGGCGCGCCTCTCCCAACAGCTGGGAAACGAACAAAAGTGCCTTTGAAGGGATACAGCCGGCATGGAGACAAACTCCGCCGAGCTCCTCTCGCCTGTCCACCAGGGTGACTTGCAGACCCAGGTCAGCGGCCTGAAAAGCAGCTGCGTAACCGCCAGGACCTGCGCCGATCACCACAACATCGGACTCTATTGGCTTCCCAGACGACACTGTCATTTATGAACTCCTTCTACGATCGTCCCAGTATACCGCGTGGCATTTTTTCGGACCTGACCCATGTCGTGTAGGTGTGATTTAATTGGCTCATGCAACCGTATCTGGACCTCTTGGAGCATATTCTCCAAAAGGGCCTGAAAAAGGAAGACCGCACCGGCACCGGAACCCTCAGTATCTTCGGTTATCAGATGCGCTTCAATTTGAGAGAGAGTTTTCCCATGCTCACCACCAAGAAGCTTCACCTCCGCTCGGTGATTCACGAACTCCTGTGGTTTCTCTCAGGAAGTACCAATGTTCGCGATTTGAACAAACATGGGGTCACCATCTGGGACGACTGGGCCGACGAAGAGGGCAGTCTCGGTCCTATCTATGGTTACCAGTGGCGCTTTTGGCCGGCTCCCGGGGGAGAACACATTGATCAGATTTCCAGGGTCATCGAGCAGATCCGGACCGATCCGGATTCTCGCCGTCACATTGTTAGTGCCTGGAACGTTGCCGATACCGACAAAATGAAACTTCCTCCCTGTCACACTCTTTTCCAGTTTTACGTCGCCAACGGCGCTCTTTCCTGCCAACTCTATCAACGCAGTGCCGACGTCTTTTTAGGAGTTCCTTTCAATATCGCCTCCTATGCCCTGCTGACCCTGATGATGGCCCAGATCTGCGGACTGGAGGCAAATGAATTTGTCCATAGTTTTGGCGATGTACACCTTTACTCAAACCACCTCGAGCAAGCCAGGCTTCAGCTCACTCGGGAACCGAGTACCCTTCCTCAAATGAGACTGAACCCGGAGGTCAAGTCCATCTTCGAATTCGATTACGAGGACTTCAGTTTAGAGAATTACCATCCCCATCCCCACATCCCGGCTCCGGTTGCCGTATGAGGCTCTCCATCATCGCCGCCATGTCCGCCAACCGGGTGATCGGGAATAACAACAACCTGCCCTGGAGGCTGCCGGCGGATTTAAAGCGCTTCAAGGCCCT
>JAZFTY010000539.1:0-2598 GCA_036446935.1 Acidobacteriota bacterium
CGGCGTGGGGACCAGCATTGCGGCCAACAAGGTGCCGGGTATTCGGGCCGCCCTTTGTCACGATGTGTTTTCGGCTCGCCAGAGTCGCGAGGATGATGATGCCAATGTTCTCTGCCTGGGTCCCAGGGTCATCGGTCCATCCCTGGCGAATGACTTGATTCGTGCCTTCCTGGCGGCGCGTTTTTCCAAGGCTGAGCGACATCAGCGGCGGCTGGAAAAGATCATAAGAATGGAGACACGACTCACCGGGTCGTAAGGGATTGCTCAGTGCGCGGGTTACAGCCACTCTCTAATCTTTCTGCAGACTCACTCGTGTGAATCAGGAGGTTGCCCAGATTTCCAAGGCTGACACTAACAAAGGCCAGTTTGGCATGCTCGGACTAGGAGTGATGGGACAGAACCTGGCTCTCAATATTGAGCGCAACGGTTATACGACTGCTGTCTGGGACCGAGAGTTGGAGGAGGTGGAGAAATTCATCAAGAATCAGGCTCAAGACACGCAGATCCTGGGTGCCCACTCCATCCAAGAATTGGTCGAGTCGCTGGAAAGGCCACGTAAAGTCATGATGATGATCAAGGCGGGTGAGCCGGTCGACTGGACCATCGATTTGTTGAAGCCCCATCTGCAAGAGGGTGACATCATCATCGATGGAGGGAATTCCAACTTTCAAGATAGCCGGAGGAGAGAAAAGGATCTGGCAACTGAGAATTTTCGTTTCCTCGGCACGGGCGTCTCCGGGGGTGAAAGTGGAGCCCTGCTGGGTCCCTCACTGATGCCGGGAGGACAGCTTGAAGCCTACCAGGAGCTCACACCCATCTTTGAAGCCATCGCGGCCCAGGTCGATGACGGGCCCTGTGTGACCTACTGTGGACCGGATGGAGCCGGCCATTTTGTGAAGATGGTCCACAATGGCATTGAGTATGGCGATATGCAACTGATCGCAGAGGCCTACCATATCCTCAGATATGCCCTCAGCCTGGAGAACAGCGAGTTGGCCGAGATTTTTTCAGAATGGAACGAGGGGGTGCTCGATTCCTACCTCATTGATATTACCGCCAAGATTTTCACGGTGGTTGACCCCCAGAGCGATCGATCCTTGGTGGATCTCATTCTGGATAAGGCTGGCCAGAAAGGCACCGGTAAATGGACCTCACAGGTGGCCCTGGACCTCGGTGTTGCCATTCCCACCATTCACGCTGCTATAGAAGCCCGTTTCCTCTCCGCTCTCAAGGATGAGCGTGTGAAGGCCAGCCAGTCCATCGCCGGCCCCCCGGGAAAACCCTTTAGTGGGGACCAAGGGGAGATGATCTTTTCTGTGCGCGACGCTCTGTACGCCAGTAAGATCTGTTCCTACGCTCAGGGCTTTGCTCTGATCCGTGCCGGTTCAGAGAAATACCAGTGGGACATCAATTTGAGTGAGGTCAGTCGCATTTGGAAGGGAGGTTGCATCATCCGAGCCCGATTTCTGGATGAGATCAAACAAGCCTATCAACGGCAGCCCGACATACCCAATCTACTCCTGGATCCGAGCTTCCGGGACTGGGTCAGCCAAGCCCAACCCCGCTGGAGAAAGACGGTTGCCACGGCTCAGGACCTGGGGATTCCGGTGATGGCCATGGCCAGTAGCCTGGCTTATTGGGATACCTATCGTACGGCAAACCTGCCTCAAAATCTCACCCAGGCTCAGCGCGATTTTTTTGGTTCGCACCGGTACGAGCGGGTGGACAAGCCAGAGTTGGGCATGGTTCATACCGACTGGGTCGGAATCACGACGGACGGCACGAAGTCAGGAACTCACGAGTAGACGATGATCGAAAACCCCCTGCGGGAGGGTTTGCGTTTGGAGCGCACGCCTGAACCCTGCACCATGGTTATCTTCGGAGCTTCGGGTGACTTAACCAGGCGCAAGCTCGTTCCAGCACTTTACAGTCTGGCTCAGCAGAGTCTTCTACCCGGCGGATTCTCCATTGTGGGAGCTGCCCGCACCCCCATGAGCAATGAGGAGTTTCGTGCCAGAATGAAGGAGGCCGTCCATCACTTTCTCGACCCGGGTCAGGTGGATAGCCAGGTCTTGGAGAATTGCGCAGCCGGCATGTTTTACACCCCTACCGACGTGAAGGATCCGGCGAGCTTCAAGCGCCTCAGCGAGCTGCTTTCCGATTTGGACCAGCAGCGCGGAACCTCCGGCAATCGTCTCTTCTACTTCTCCACGCCGCCCACTCTCTACGCTCCCCTCACTCAACTTCTGGGATCGGTTGGCCTGAACCGTTCCAGTGGCTGGACCCGAGTCATTATCGAGAAGCCGTTTGGACACGACTTAGAAAGCATGCAAGCGCTCAACAAGCAAGTTCTGGAGGTGTTTCGGGAAGAGCAGGTGTACCGCATCGATCACTACCTGGGAAAGGAAACGGTTCAAAATATCCTGGTGCTCCGTTTCGCTAACGGAATTTTCGAGCCACTCTGGAACCGTCGCTATGTTGATCATGTCCAGATCACAGCCGCTGAGAGTCTGGGGGTGGAGAATCGCGGAGGATATTATGATCAGGCTGGAGTTCTGCGCGATATGATCCAAAACCACCTGCTTCAGATCTTTACTC
>JAZFTY010000540.1:0-5750 GCA_036446935.1 Acidobacteriota bacterium
ACTGTCGGCCGTGGTCGAACCGGTGGCAGGAGTTCTTGGGGCGGCAGCAGTTCTGTTTTTCCGCCCCCTACTTCCCTACGCGTTCGGTTTCGCTGCAGGAGCGATGATCTTTGTGGTGGTCGAAGAAGTGGTTCCTGAGTCGCAGCGGAGCGGAGACACCGATTTACCCACGGCAGGAGCGATAGTGGGTTTTGTGGTGATGATGGTGCTTGACGTGGCGCTGGGCTAAAGGGGGTGTTTTTACCCTCAAGAAAAGGGGGATATGCCCCAAATAGTGGAGATATGCCCCAGGCTGTTGGTTCACGGTTCTAAGGAAAGCAAGCAGCAGAAGCTTTGTTTTCAGTCTGTTAGACGCCCACAGAAGATAGGCACGAGAATTGCCAGTTAGTTCTGCGGATTTCAGAACTAGACGGAGGACAAACGGATGAGCAACACGCAACATGGAAAAATCGCCAAACAAGGGACAGCAGCCTGGAACAAGTGGAGAGAGGAAAATGGTGACGTCATCCCTGATATCAGCGGTGAGCAGCTCCACAGGGTAGACCTGAGAGAGTCGGACCTCAGCGAAGTCAATATGACCGAAACCCTCCTGACCAAGGCTGACTTCGGCGGAGCCAACCTTCAAAGGGCCAACCTGAAGGAAGCCAACCTTTGGGGAGCTAACTTGAGCGGAGCCAACTTAAGGGGCGCTAACTTAAGGGGGGCTAACCTGAGGAATGTCAAGTTGAATGGGGCTGACTTACAGAATGCCGACTTGGCCCAGTCCGAACTGCTCTTTGGCGATCTGACGGGGGCTAATTTGAAGTTTGTTGATCTAAGCGGTGCCATGTTCGTCCATACCGATTTGACCGGGACCGATCTCAGGGGAGCCAACTTGAGGGACATCCAAAACTGGAACGATATAAAAAGCATAGATCAGGCTAACGTTTCCGGAGTCATCGATTCTCCAGATGGCTTTCTAGAATGGGCAAAAGAAAAGGGTGCCATTGATGATGTTTCTGAGAGGAAAGATGAGGCACAAAGCTCGTGGAAGCCAACCGAAAGCATTAACGTTGAGGCCTAACAGGTAGAGAAAAAAAGAGATGACAAAGAACAACAAATCTGACGTTATCGTGATTGGTTCAGGCCACAACGGGCTGATCGTGGCCAATTATCTGGCCAAGGCGGGACTCAAGGTTTTAATCATGGAGCGCCGCCTGGAAGCGGGAGGAGGCCTCAGCACTGAGGAGATTACGGTTTCCGGCTTCCTGCACAACCTGCACTCCTACTTCCACGACACCATCAATATTATGCCGGCGTATGCAGATCTCCCCTTTGAGGAGTTCAACGCCCGCTATTATCGTCCACCCGTCCAGATGGGCACCATCCTTCCCGATGGCCGAGCCCTATGTATGTACGACTCTCGGGAAAAGACCATCGAGAGCATCGCCCGCTTTTCCGAGAAAGATGCCAAGAAGTGGCAAGAGGTCTGCGACAACTACGAGGAATTTATTGGAACCGTCGTCATACCGGCGCTCTACAGCGCACCCGCTCCTCCTTCTGAGCAGGTCTTGGTGCTGGAGGGTTCACCGGAAGGGATGGAGTGGCTTCGGATCATGCGGATGTCACCCGAGGAAGTGTGCGACGAGTTTTTCGAAAACGACGTTGTCAAAGCGATGGTCCTCCATCAGCTGGCGATTCCCCGGGGTGTCCTGCCCGACTATACCGGTCTGGGCGCTATTGTGCCGCTGATCATTTGCCAGGTGGAACATTCCCAGATTGCCCTCAGTGGCTCACACATGCCGGCTCACGCCATGTGGCGTGCCTTGATTCGAGCCGGCGGTGACACCAAGTCACTGGCCCACGTTTCCAAGATACTCATCAAAGATGGCGCGGCGATAGGAGTCGAGCTCGAAAGTGGAGAGCAGTACTTCGCTCCCACCATCGTGAGCGGAATCGATCTCAAACAGACCTTCTTGAAACTGGTGGGCCGCGAACACCTGGACAAAACGTTAGTCGAGAAAATTGAGAAGTTTCGTCTGGACGAGTTCTCGGTATTTGGCGTTCATCTGGCCTTGAGAGAAGCACCCCAGTTTGAGGTTCAAAAGGGCTATGAAGACGTCAATCAGGCATTCCGATTGAATATCGGTTTTGACAGCCCGGCTGATTTTACGGATGTCGTGGCAGACATCCGACGAGGAAGACTTCCCGAAAAGCTGGCCTTGATTGCCAGCGTTCCCACCCTGTTTGATCCCTCACAGGCACCTGAGGGATTTCATACTGCTTTAATCTGGCAACTGGTTCCCAGAAAAATCAAAGGTGCCAACTGGGAGGATGTGGACCAGGAGTACATGCATCTCTGCATCGAGAAATGGCGTGCATACGCCCCCAATTTAACCGAGAAGAACATTATAAAAGCGGTGACACAAACGCCGGTCGATATCGCCAACCGAATTATTAATATGGATGAAGGCGGGGTCTTCATGGGCCGCATGGTCCTGGCTCAGATGGAGGGTTTTCGACCTGTTCCTGAGTGCGCTCAGTTTCGGACACCGATCAAAGGCTTGTATCTGTGTGGATCCTGTATGCACCCCGGAGGAGGAATGATTGGAGGTCCCGGAGTGATCGCAGCCGATGTGATTGGTGACGATCTCAAGATCGATAAATGGTGGGAAGTATCTGACTACTAGCTGAAAAGGAGAATACCCGTTGATTAAGATAAAAAACAGTTTTATATGCGATAAACCCATTGAAGAAGTTTTCGGACTTTTTGCCCGAATCGATAAGTTGGCCTGGGCTTTCCCCACGGTGAACCGTGTCGAGGTCATCGATGAGGACAATGTGGCTATCGGTATCCTGCTTAAAATGGGCCTTCTGCCTCTCGACAACAACCTCTCGCTAACGGTGACGGAGCGAACCCCACCTAGCCGCCTGGTTGCCGAGGGAGTTGCCAGACCGGGAGGAGGACTGGCCCGCGCCGCCAAGCTGATAGGAGGCGAGGATGAAGGGCTCACCCTGATTGGCCTCTTTTTGGATCTTGAGGTGGTGGACGAGAACTCATGCCGGGTGCGCTACTTGATTACCTGCGACGCTACCGGAAACTTGAAGCGGATCTATGATGCCATCATTCGAGGCCAGAGGAAAAAACTGGAGTCTGAATTCATCGCCAACGTCGGGGAGATTTTGGGTGGAAAAGTCGTAGAGGAGAGTCCAGCCTAAACACACTGCGAATTTTTGAAAAGGGTGCAGAGATCATGAAAGACGAATACGACGGAATCATTCTCGGCGGCGGGCACAATGGCTTGATTTGTGGAGGTTATCTGGCCAGGGCGGGTCTGAATATCCTGGTGGTGGAGCGCCATTTAGAAATCGGAGGGGGGTTGGACTCCCACGAAGGTACCCGCAGTGGTTTTTGGCACAACGTGCATTCCAATAACCACCGGGGCGTGTGTGATCTCAAGTGGTACAAGGATCTGGAATTGGATAGCATGGGCCAGGAGTATATCCGGCTGCCCATTTCCGTGGCCATGCTTACCAAGGACCACAAGGCCATTTTGTGGTATGCCAATGAACCCGAGAGAACGGCTGCCTCCATAGGTCGATTCAGCAAAAAAGACGAGAAAGCCTTCCTGGAAACGAATAAGAAATACGCTGGACTAGCGGAGGATGTCTTCGCCAAAGAGCAGTACTCACCACCGGTTCCTTTTGAGGAGAAAAAAGCCATCCTGGAAAAGAGCGAGGCGGGCAGACAGTACCTTGAATGGCAGTCTCTGTCCATCAATGATGCCGTCTGCAAGATCTTTGAAAATGACGTGGTCCGGGGGATGATCTGTTTTCTATCCGTCATCCGAGGCTTCGAGACCGACTCGCCGGGCTTAGGATTTGTCGTTCCAGCTGCCATCGCGGCTGGCGTGAACACCCAGATGTCCAAGGGGAGTACCCACAAGCTGGGACACTCTCTCCATAAGATGATCACCTTGAGCGGAGCGGACCTCATCGACGGTTCGGCGGTCAAGGAAATTCTGATGGAAGAGGGCCGGGCCGCAGGAGTAGTTCTGAGAGATGGAAGGGTGTTTAAAGCCAAGAAGTTTGTGGTGAGCAGCCTCAACCCGACCCAAACTTTCCTGGACATGGTAGGAGAGGAAAACCTGGAGTCTGAGTTTGCCCAGAAGGTGAAAAATTTTAAATACTCCGATACCACCCCCTTGTTCACTTTGCTCCTGGCCCTGAATCAGCGACTCTACTGGAAGGCAGCAAAGTATGATCCCGATGTGAACGACGCCTGGTACCTCATTGCGGGGCTGGATGGGTTTAAGGACATTGACAACCTGTACGAGGATTGTGCAGCCCGGCGCCTGCCCAGAGCGTTGCAGCTGCTGGGAGCCCAACCCGCCCAGCACGATCCTACCCAGGCTCCACCCGGAAAATGCACTGCCTTCTGGTGGCAGATCGCACCGGGCAACCTGTCCAAGGAAGAAGGAGGACCCGACCGTTGGGACGAGATCCGCGAGGACTTCACGGAACGGTGCGTACAACATCTGTCCCACTATGCCGAAAACCTTACTCCGGACAATATTGTCGAGCAGTTCGGGCAGACCCCCATCGACATTGAGCGCCATCTTCCCAACATGGTGGGCGGAGACATTCAGGTCGGGGAACTCAGTGAAAATCAGATCCTGGACAAGCGGCCTTTCCCTGAATGTAGCCAGTATCGCACTCCGGTCAAAGGTCTGTATTTGTGCGGGGCCTCCTGCCATCCCGGTGGGAACATTACCGGTGCCCCCGGATACAATGCCGCCGCCGTGGTGTGTCGGGACCTGGGCATGGATCCCTGGTGGGATCCCCCCGAGGCGCGTGACCATTGGGAATCGCTTGGAAATGGGGTAGAGAGGAAAAAGTGAGAGTCTTCAGTCCTCCGAATCATCGATCGATATCAGGACGACGGAAGTGGGTAGCCTATGAGTAAACGCCCTTTTACCTTGGTATCGGAACTGTTTTCAAAATGGGTCAGGGGTTGGGTCTGGGATTTCCGCGGATATGAAGATGAAGAGAGTTGGAACGATTCTTATGAGCTGACCTATAAAGCGCGGCAGAAAATTGTGGTCATTCCTTTTCCAGCTAGCGAAACCTTTAATACTAAAGAAGATGCCATGGAGCAGTCCATCTCCCGTGCCCGTAATTGGGTCAACCAGAACGGCCTGCAAAATATATTGGATGTAGGCAGAGAGGTAGAAATCAGGGTGAGTCTGAAGGACTACCCGGAGGCCTATGCCTCGTTACCCTTCTCAGCCGATAAAATCAACCTGGGTGATCCCGTGAAATTCATCTGTACGGGTGAAGAGGGGACCATCTGTGATGCCGTTTTCGACGGCCAGGAGTCCGGCTACTACAAGATCACTTACGAAGTGGACCGAGGTGATGGCTTGTACTTTAGGACGGACGTCAGAGGGTTACAGAGACTCTAGACGTAGTCGTCGCGCACAAACCCTCTGCATGAGTACAGCAGGGGCATGGAGCCGGAGGGCAAGATGACTACGGAATACGACGGAGTGATCGTCGGAGGCGGCCACAATGGCCTGATCCTCCAAGGATATCTCTGCAGGGCTGGATTGTCGGTAGCAGTGGTGGAACGCCACTTGGAGATCGGAGGGGGCTTGGATGCCCATGAAGGCTCCCGCAGCGGTTACTGGCACAATATCCATTCTGTAAACCACCGCAACGTTCCCGCTTTACCCTGGTACAAGGACCTGGAACTGGACCGCTTCGGCCAG
>JAZFTY010000541.1:0-3415 GCA_036446935.1 Acidobacteriota bacterium
CGCGGTTCCCTTTGTGGGGAAGCACTTTCTCTATAACATTGCCGCAGCCGTCGCGGTGGCCGTGAGTTTTGGCCTCACCCGAGAGGAGATCTGTGAGGGTATCCCAAAATTGGAGGTGCCCTCCATGCGTGGACAGGTCCATCAGGTGGGAGGGGAAGAGGGTGACCCCATCACTCTGTGGGACGATTCTTACAATTCCAATCCTCAGGGCCTCCAGATGGTGTTGGAAACGGTGGGCCAATTAAGTGGCTTTCCTCGTAAAATCCTGGCTTTGGGACAGATGTTGGAACTGGGTTCAAGTAGTCCCGAGCTTCATCGCCAAGCAGGCCAGCAGGTTGCCCAGTGTCAGGCGGATTTGCTGGTAACGGTGGGGAAAGACGGTCTTTACATCGGCCAGGGAGCCAAAGAAAAGGGTTTCCCCCCGGAGAAGATCAGCCACTTTGAGGATTCCCAGGAAGCGGCCGAGTTTTTGGTGAAGGAACTGGGTCCCGGAGAGTTTCTGCTGGTCAAGGGCTCTCGAGGAACACGCATGGATCGAATCGTTCGGGAAATTGAAGGGAGAAAGGGACGTTGATTTACCACATTCTGTATCCCTATATCGACGAGTTCGCCATCCTCAATGTGGTGCGCTATCTCACCTTCCGCACGGCCTATGCTTCTTTGACGGCTCTGATGCTCAGCCTTCTGTTGGGTCCGTGGGTGATTGCCCGGCTGCGCCGATTTCAGATTGGGCAATACATTCAAGCGGAGGTGCCTGAAAATCATCACGGGAAAGTCGGAACTCCCACCATGGGAGGTGTGCTCATCGTGATCAGTATTTTCGTACCTACGGTCCTGTGGGCTGACCTAACGAATCTCTACATTTGGGTGGCCCTTTCCTCAATGCTCCTTTTCGCTGCGGTAGGTTTTATCGACGACTATTTAAAAGTGGTCCATAAAAGGTCCCTGGGGCTGCGAGTGAGACAAAAGCTGGTCTTACAGGGCCTGATCGCGCTGGCGATTGCGGGAACTCTAATCGCTCTCAACCATTACGATCTGTACAGCAACGGATTGAGCGTCCCCTTTTTCAAGCGCTTTACTCCGGAAATGGATCTGATCCTCTTCGGAGTTTCCACCTTTATCCCACTGATTATTTTCACACTTCTGGTCCTGATCGGCAGCAGCAATGCCGTTAACCTTTCGGACGGTCTGGATGGACTGGCCTCTGGACTGGTCATCATCGCCGCCTCAGCCCTGACCGTGCTGACTTATGTCACCGCCCATGCCACTTTTGCCACCTATCTGGATCTCATCAAGAACACTTATGCCAGTGAGCTCACCGTTTTTTGCGGGGCCATGGTTGGGGCCACACTGGGCTTTCTCTGGTACAACAGCTATCCCGCTCAGATCTTTATGGGTGATGTGGGCTCGATGTCCCTGGGAGGTGCTATTGGGACTGTTGCCTTGCTGATTAAGCAGGAACTTCTGCTCTTTTCCATCGGGGGAATTTTCGTCCTGGAAGCCGTCTCGGTGATTGTCCAGGTTGTTTCCTACAAGGTATGGGGGAAGCGGATTTTGCTGATGGCTCCGATTCACCACCATTTCGAGCTTTTGGGCTGGAAGGAGCCCAAGGTTGTGGTCCGCTTCTGGATACTGGGAATCATCTTTGCTCTGTTCAGTTTGACTACCCTGAAGCTGCGGTGAAGCCGGAATGCGTGTGAAGGACAAGAAGATCCTGGTTGTAGGATTTGCTCGTAGCGGGCTCTCTGCCACCAATTTCTTGCTCGAGCGAGGAGGGAGGATCACGATTACCGACACCAAAACGGAAGAGGAGTTGAAGGATTACCTCTCGCAACTGAGCATGCTTCCTACTCTCTCTTTGGGAGGTCATCGAATCAAGGACTTTCTGGAAGCCGATTTCATCGTCCTCAGTCCCGGTGTGCCCTCCAATCTGCCCGAACTGCTGAAGGCCTCTGAAAGGAACATTCATAATTAAAGCGAGGTCGAGTTGGCCTATCGCTTTCTTAAGGGAAGGATCATTGGGGTCACGGGCTCCAACGGAAAGACCACCACCGCCACCCTGATCGGAGAATTGTTCAAAAGAGCCAGGCGCGACTGTGTGGTGGCCGGAAATATTGGCTCACCCCTCATTCAGTGGATCGAAACCTCCGCTGCTTCGACCCAGCCGACCTTTGTGGTTGAACTCTCTTCCTTTCAGTTGGAGAACATCCAAGAATTCAAGTGTGACATTGCACTCATCCTCAATGTGAGTCCCGATCATCAGGATCGCTATGACCAGTTCGAGGATTACCTCCAAGCCAAGGAGCAGATCTTTCTCAACCAGACCGACGAAGACTATGCGGTGATCAACGCCGACAATCCCTTCACCGTGAAAATGGCGAGCCGTCGTCCAGCTCGTGTTCTGCTCTATAGCCGGATGCAGAATCTGAAAGAGGGCGTATTCGTTCGCGATGGCTCGATTCAGGTGATCTGGGGAGGCCAGGAGGACAGTCTCATTCCGGTCGACGAGATCCGGCTCAGGGGAAAGCATAATTTAGAGAACCTGCTGGCAGCGACGGCGGCCGGATACCTGTCCGGTCTGGATCGGGAAGTCATGATCGAGACCTTCCGCAGTTTTGCCGGCGTCGAACACCGTTTGGAATGGGTCCGCCAACTCAGCGGCGTCACTTTCTACAACGACTCCAAGGCAACCAACATGGATTCGGCTGCTCAGGCCTTACAAGCCTTCACTGAACCTCTGATCGTGATTATGGGAGGCAAGGACAAGGGGGCTGATTTTGGGGTCCTGCGGCCCTGGGTATCGGACAGGGTGAGGCTGCTTATCTTGTTAGGCACTGCAGCCGATAAGATTTCCGATAGCCTGGGGGCTCATGTCGCGACCGTACGTGCCCAAGACATGGAACAGGCGGTGGAACTGGCCTTCGAGAAGGCAAGTTCGGGTGATGTGGTTCTGCTCTCTCCAGGTTGTGCCAGCTTCGACATGTTCGATGATTTCGAGCATCGGGGCCGAGTCTTCAAAGAAAGTGTGAACGCACTTCGCAAGTAGAGATTCGAAAAGAGAAAAAAGAGAAGGGAAGAAAGAATAGAATGAACCGGGAAAGACCTTATGATCGGGGTTTGATCATGACCGTGCTGGCCCTTCTGGGGTTCGGTTTGATCATGGTCTTCAGTGCCTCAACCGTGGTTTCGGCTGAAGTGTACGGATCGCAGACCTCGATTTTCACGCGCCAACTTCTGTTTGTCGTCATAGGGCTTGTGGGACTGATGGTGAGCATGAAAGTTGACTATCATTTCTACGAGCAGGGCAGAGTGATCTATCCTCTGCTTCTCGTGAGCCTGGCGCTTTTGATTTACCTTCTTGTAGCACCCGAATCCGGCGGAGTTCAGCGCTGGATCAGAATCGGACCCGCCAATT
>JAZFTY010000542.1:0-5425 GCA_036446935.1 Acidobacteriota bacterium
CACGAACTCAGGTGGCGGTGCTTTGTTCGGCCAGATCCAACCTGATCTGTGCCTCACGAAGATCGAGCAGGGCCTGAGCGTAGTCCGTATCCGGATCATCGCTTCGCAACTGCTGTTCGGCCTCCACCTGTTGGGCTCTTGCTTGCTCCACATCGATCTGATCAGGAAGTTCAGCTGCTTCCGCCAATATGGAGACACGATCGGGAAGCACTTCTACGAAACCCCGACGGCAGAAGACCTTCGTTTCCTGAGAGTCCTGGCGATAGGAGATGACTCCGATCTGGAGTTCCGACAACAAAGGCGCATGTCCGGGTAAGATCCCCAAATACCCTTCGGAACCGGGCACAACGACTTCCTCAACTTCCCCGCTGAAAAGCAACTGCTCGGGTGTGACAATCTCCAGCTCAATCTTCTCCGTCAAGCTCCCTCTCTTCTCTTTTTCTTCTTCTCTCTTTTCTCAATTTTCTATTTTCTACGAGCAAGGTCCGCCTCGCGCCTTGCTCGTTACTCTTGCTGCAACTTCTCCGCCTTTTCCAGCACCTCCTCAATACCACCCACCATGTAGAAAGCCTGTTCAGGAATTTCATCGTACTTCCCTTCAGCGACCTCCCTAAAACTACGGATGGTTTCTTCGATAGGCACGTATTTCCCGGGTATTCCTGTAAATTGCTCGGCCACAAAGAAGGGCTGAGAGAGAAATTTCTGAATCTTGCGGGCACGGCTGACCGTTACCTTGTCCTCCTCAGAGAGTTCATCAATGCCCAGAATGGCGATAATGTCCTGAAGGTCCTTGTAGCGCTGCAAGATCCCCTGTACCTGTCGCGCCACGCTGTAGTGATCCTCGCCGATGACGCGGGGATCCAGAATACGGCTGGTGGAAGCCAGAGGATCTACCGCTGGATAGATGCCCTGTTCGGCAATAGAGCGTTCCAGGTTGGTGGTGGCATCCAGGTGAGCAAAAGCGGTCGCAGGAGCAGGATCCGTGTAGTCATCCGCGGGCACGTAAATGGCCTGAATCGAGGTAATGGACCCCTTCTTAGTGGTGGTAATTCTCTCCTGAAGCTCACCCATTTCGGTGGCTAAATTGGGTTGATATCCTACTGCCGAAGGCATGCGGCCCAACAAAGCAGACACTTCCGAACCTGCCTGAGTGAAGCGAAAAATATTGTCGATGAAGAGCAAAACATCCTGCCCCTCTTCATCCCGGAAATACTCAGCCGCTGTCAGACCTGTCAAGCCGACGCGCAGCCGTGCTCCGGGCGGTTCGGTCATCTGGCCGAAGATGAGAGCCGTCTTATCGATGACACCCGATTCCTTCATCTCCAACCAAAGGTCGTTGCCCTCACGGGTGCGCTCACCCACACCGGCGAAAACGGAAAAGCCACCGTGTTGAGTGGCAATTCGGTTGATGAGCTCCATGATAATGACGGTCTTTCCAACTCCAGCCCCTCCAAACAAACCGATTTTTCCGCCTCGAGAAAAGGGTTGGACCAGGTCAATCACCTTGATGCCCGTCTCCAGCATTTCCGTCTCCGTGCTCTGATCTTCCAGTGTTGGCGCGGGCCGATGAATCGGGTAGAACTTCTTGGCTTTGACCTCCCCTGCCTCGTCGACCGGCTCTCCCAGCACATTGAGCACTCGTCCCAGGATTTCCCGTCCCACCGGGACAGTGATTGGAGCACCGGTGTCGATGGCTTTCATGCCCCGAACCACCCCATCCGTGGGCTGCATGGCGATACACTTCACCCTATTGCCCCCCAGGTGTTGGGCCACTTCAAGGACGTTGTCGATGGGAACCGGTGACTCAAAACCCTCGGAGGTCACTCGGATAGCATTGTAAATTGCCGGCACCTGTCCGCCCTCGAACTGAACATCGATGACCGGCCCCATGACCTGGATCACTCTTCCAACTACTTCGGCCATATTTTTAACTCCTGTCTGTTACGGTGGTTCGTCCTCACTACTTGTCCTCCACGAGTGCTTCCGCCCCGCCCACGATTTCGATGATTTCGGTCGTAATCGAGGTCTGACGCATACGATTCATTCGTAGAGTCAAGCTTTCAATCATATCCTTTGCATTTCGGGTAGCCGCATCCATGGCCGTCATCCTGGCCCCATGCTCAGCAGCTTCGGACTCCAGCATGGCTCTAAACACCTGTGTCTCCACATGCCGTTCAAGCAGACGATCGAACAAAACCGACGGAGGCTGCTCGTAGATGTGGTCAAGAAGAACTTCCTTTTGATCGTCGGATTCCAAGCGTTGTATGGGCAGCACCTTTTCGATGAGCACATTCTGCTGGACCACCGACTTGAACTCGTTGTACACCAGGTAAATTGCATCCAACTCCCCGGCCAGATAGTAATCGATGATGCTCCGGGAAATTTCCTGGGCGTATTTGAGATCAACCAGGCTCATGATGTTGACGTATTCATGCCGGACGGGCCAGGGACGGTGTCGAAACCAGTCCGCTCCCTTTCGACCCACCAGCGTCAGGCTGATGGTTTCATTGATGTTTTCTTCCTGGATGTAGCGGGTAGCCGCCTTGATGATGTTTGCGCTGAAAGCACCACACAGTCCTCGATCGGATGTGACCACCACCAGCATCACCTTGTCGCCATCCCGTTGTACCAACAAAGGGTGGAGTTCCGGTTTGGCACGAGAGGCCAGGGAATTCAACACCGCCAGCATCCGATTTGCGTAAGGACGGGCGGAAAAAATCCGGTCTTGAGCCCGTCTCAACTTGGATGCTGCGACGAACTTCATGGCTCGAGTAATCTGCTGGATATTCTGAACTGATCGTACTCGTCGTCGAACGTCGCGAACATTCCCGCCCGGCATGGTTAATGAAAACTCCTTGTTTTTGCTTGATTTAGGCCCAGTTTATGCATTCTCCGGGTAAGCCCGGATTATTTATAAATTCTCTACTGCATCGACGAAATTCATCCGCCCTGACTGCGTCCCGCTCAGTCGGCCTCCTCAACGTACCGTAAAGTACGTTTGCGGGGGCCTCTGTCGCGCGCCTTGTCAGGTCGGCGCTTTCGTCGCTTCGTTACAAGAACCTATGCATAATCCGGGCTCGATTTCTGGTAGTCCCTTTCACCCTCTTTGCGGGATTGGGTCCGACCGTGTGGGCACAGGAACCTATCCTGCTTGACGAAGTCGTGGCTAGGGTGAACGAGGACATCATCACTTGGACCGATCTGAAGCAAGAATTGCGCCGGCTCAGATCGGGTTTACGACAGGAGAATGAAAGTCCGGAGCTTTTGGAACAGGCGTTTCAGAGGGAGAAGCGACCTCTGTTAAAATCCATGATCCAAAACAAGATGTTGGTTCAAAGGGCTGATGAATTCGGTATTCCGGACAGCGTCGAGCCAGACGTCGGAAAAATCCTGGAAGAAATGCGTGAAGAGTCCGGAATTCCCAGTATGGAGGTTCTGGATCAGTATCTCAGACAGCAGGGATCCTCGCTTGAGGAGTACAGGGCGTCGCTTAAACAGCGACTAGTGATTGACGCGTTTCTTCAACAAAACGTTTATTCCAAGCTCGCCCTTCTCACTCCTGAGATAGAGGCCTATTACCAGGAGAACATCGAGCGATACACCGAGACAGCTGAGGTGGAACTCCAAGAGATCCTGTTTTTGAGGGAAGGGGTAGAAGAGGCACAGTTGCAAAAGAAAGCTCAGGAAGTGCTCTCTCAGTTACAAACAGGTGCTTCCTTTGAGGATTTGGCCAAACGGTTCTCAGACGGTCCGACCGCTGCACAAGGTGGAGGTATTGGCAGCTTCAAGCAAGGTTCCATGGCGGCGCCCATTGAAGAAGTGGCTTTTCAATTGGAGGAGGGCGCAGTCAGCGGAATCATCAACACTGAGTATGGACTTCAGATCATCAAAGTGGTGACCCAAACACCCGCTCGAGAGAGGCCGTTTGAAGAAGTTCGCGCAGAAATCTCCGATCAACTCTATCAACGCAAGGCTCAACCGGAATTGAAGAAATTTATCGATGAAATGATTGAGTCCACCTATATTTACGTGACCCCGAAATACCGGGAAGAGTACGACGTGACGGACCTATAACTCCGTTTTCGCTCTTCTTCGCTTGAAAATCCAGGAAATGCCGATGCTGATCAGGTAGAGCACCACCATCGGTCCGCTCCACAGAAACAGGTTCAAGGCATCAGCCGTAGGCGAAACTACGGCTGCCACGATGAGGATCACAAGGAAGGCATAGCGAAAATTCTTCCACAGGAACCCGGGTGTAACCATCCCGAAGAGGGAAAGAAAGGCCACCAGGACGGGGAGCTGGAAGACCAGCCCCATACCCACGAGAATCACTACCTCGAAGTTGAAAAATTCAATGGCACTCACCATGGCACGAAAGGGAGCGCCATACTGATTGATGAGAAACTCCAGAGCTGTGGGGAGAATGACGTAGTAAGCAAAAGCTCCACCCACCAGGAAGAGGAATGTGGAGGAAAAGAGAAAGGGAAGGGCGTAAGACTTTTCCTTTCGATACAGTCCCGGAGCGATGAAGAACCAGACCTGAAGAACAAGGTAGGGTGCGGACAGGAAAATGGCGGCCACAAAAGATACCTTGATCCAGATGGAAAAAGGCTCGGTGGGCCTGAGGAATACCAGCTGCTTCATTCCTGCTTCAACGCTCTGACCGGGAGCCACTACATTTGCGATGGGAACAGCCAGAAAACGGTAGATATGCTCACTGAAAGCCCAGCAAATAGCAAAGGCAATGCCCACGGCCGCCGCACTGTGAAGGATCCGTTTTCGAAGCTCGTCTAGATGCTCCAGGAAAGTCATTGTGGAGCCCAGTATCCCCCCTGCTCCACCATCGGGAGGTTCTCCATCGGATGTTCCCGGAGTAGAGGGAGGTGCAGGAGGCGACTCAGGAGGGGTCAAATCCGGAGTGAAGTCTTCTTCTTCCTGAAGCTCTAGGTTTTCTTCCTCCTGAAGCTCTACCTTTTCGGATTCAGGGGCGACAGCCGCCGGCTCCGGAGTGTCGGTTTCCGGAGGGCTGGGCGGAGGGGACTTGCCGGGGTCATCTGTCATAGGCGGTCATGGGGAAATACTTGGAAGGGCTGGTTATGGGCGATGTCAGAATAAGAGTCTACTCAAGGTCAGTTTGGATTTTTTTCAGCTCGTCCTGTCCCACGTCTACTTCGTGTTTGACGGCTTCGACTTCGTCCTCCCAGGTCCGCTTGAGTTCGTTAGAAGCTCTCTTAAATTCGGACAATCCTCGGCCCAGAGAACGGCCTAACTCAGGCAATTTCCGAGGGCCGAAAATAACCAGGGCCACAATAAAAATGATGACTATTTCAGGAAAGCCAAGGTTCCACATTTCGATGGTCCGATTCTCTCCAATCAGTGTATGTCACCCGTCCTGAACAAGTCAATGCTAGGCTTGGGACGCTCT
>JAZFTY010000543.1:0-4786 GCA_036446935.1 Acidobacteriota bacterium
ATATGCAGGTAACCGTTGGGCTCAGGTGGAAATCGGGTCAACACACGCCCCTGGTGTTTATTCGTCTTTAGATCTTCCGCGACGATGGCCCGAATAAAATCCAGGGAGGAGGAGGGTGGATCACTCACGAGGCTTGGCCCAGTGCGGGTTCCACAGCAGTGTCCAGATTTTCCTGGCGACGACCGAAGCGCCGCACTTTTTCCATGGTCAGAAAAAGAGTGGGGACCAGGAACAGGGTAATCAAGGTGGAGGACATCAGGCCTCCGATGAGAACCCGGGCCATGGGGGCTTGCAGTTCCGCGCCCTCGCCAAGGCCAAGAGCCATGGGTGTGAGTCCCAGAACAGTGGTCAGTGTGGTCATCAAGATGGGGCGCAGTCGCCGGCGGCCTCCTGTGACCAGTGAATCCACCAGAGAGAGTCCGTGGTCTCGCTGCAGCTGCAGGACATAATCCACCAGGACAATGGCATTGTTGACGGCTATTCCCACCAGCATGATGGCCCCGACGAAGGCCTGAGTATTAAAGGTCGTATCGGTCAGAAAAAGGGCCAAGATGACGCCTATCGAGGCCAGGGGCAGCGAGAACATGATCAGGAAGGGATATTTGAAGGACTCAAACTGGGCAGCCATGACCAGGTAAACCAGAATGACGGCTAAAGCCAGGCTGAGTTGTAGAAGACGGAATGCCTCCTGCTGTTCTTCCCACTCACCGGAAAAAACAATAGCCAGATCAGGGGGCACATTCAGAGAGCGGAGTTGCTCCTGAAACTCACCCACGACAGACCCGATGTCGCGAGTTCCTGAGAGGTTGGCCAAAACAGTGACCACCCTCTGCTGATCCTTTCGCTGGATCGCCAAAGGACCTTCACTTCGTTCAAATCGGACCAGAGATTGAAGCGGGACCACCTGTCCTCCGGGGGTCTGGATGGGAATGGCCAACACATCTTCGGTGCTTAACCGGTCCTCCTTCTTGTAACGGACTATAATTTCGTACTCTTCCCCGCCTTCTCTGAAGTAAGTGGCCCTCGTGCCCCCGACGCTGGTCTCGATGGTGGTGGCGATATCCGAGACCGAGAGTCCCATGGTGGATGCTTTGTCCCGGTCAATAATGATTTGGCTTTCGGGTCGACCCGCACTTCGACTGATGCGGGCATCAGAAACCCCTTCAAGGGACTCCGCCATCCTCTTGATCTGGACCGCCAGCTTGAAACTTTGGTCAATGTCGTAGCCTCGAATGTCCAGGGAGAGGCGGTCTTGACCACCCTGACCCATCCTCCTCATGTAACCGCCGCCAGAAGCCCGGATGCGTGTCACCACCCCCGGCAGCCTGCCAAAGGAGGGCTGTAGCGCCCGAGCAACTTCCTGACTGCTTCGGGTTCGCTCCGACTTGGGAGTCAGGCTCACACGCATATTGACGGTGTGGGTGGTGGCGCTTCTCCATCCCCCTTGGGAGCCCACCTCGGTCATGACGCTCCGGGCTTCCGGAACCTGCTCCTTAACCATCTCTTCAGCACGCAGAGCAAACTGCTCGGTCACCTCAAGCCGGGTTCCTTCCGCCAGCTCCAGATTGATCATCACCTCGCCTTCATCCGTCTCCGGTTCCAACTCGAACCCGATGAAGGGTACGAGCATCAGGCTTGAGAGGAGCAAGACCAGGGTTGCGAAAATAATCAGGCCCGGATGTCTCAATGACCACCGAATGCCCTGGGCGTAACTCTTGTCTAGAGCCTCCAGTCCGAGAGCCATTCTGTGAACCAGTCCATAGAGTAAATTACTGGGATCGGGTTCCCGGACACGAACAAACCGACTGGCAAGAAGGGGAACGAGGGTCAGCGATACCAACAGTGAGCAGAACAGCGAAATAGACACCACCCAGGCCAGTTGTTGAAAAAGCACACCCGTCACACCACTCATGAAAACGACGGGCAAAAACACGACAATGGTCGTCAGAGTGGAGGCGGTGATGGCCAGAGCCACTTCTTTGGTCCCTCTGCGGGCTGCCTCCTTCCTCTCCACACCCTCCTGCCGATGTCGAAAGATGTTTTCCAACACCACAATGGCGTTATCGACGAGAACTCCAACACCTAAGGCCAGCCCCGCGAAAGTGACCGTGTTGAGAGTAAATCCGTAGAAATACATCAACCCGAAGGCGGCAATCACCGAAATGGGAATGGAGATAGCCACCACCAGAGTACTTCGAAAATTACGAAGGAAGAGCAGGAGAACAAAGACCGCTAGAAGGGAGCCGTACAGGGCAGCGTTTCGCACGTTGGCCACGGCACTTTCAATGAACTTCGAGGTGTCCATAATCGATGAGATATGAATGTGTCCAAAATCCTGATTGGCTCTCTCGATTTCCTTCTGGACTTCTTTGGCCACATCCACCGTATTGGCTCCAGACTGCTTCCAGACGCCCATCCGCAGTCCAGGCCTGCCATCGACTCGTACCAGGCTCCGAACTTCCTGATAACTGTCTTCCACCTCGGCGATATCGGAGATGTATACGGGCTGCCCTCCCCGCCGTGTCACCATGGTCCGCCGGATCTCGTCAAGAGACTGATACTCTCCCTCAGTACGCATCAGCACTTCAAAATCGCCTTCCACGACCTGTCCCACCGGCTCATTCACGTTTTCGCGTCGCAGTGCCGCCATCACCTGATTGGGATTGATTCGAAGCGCATGCATCTGGGAGCGGTCCAGGTTGACGTGGATCTCACGAGACAGGCCGCCCCACACATTGGCCTGGGCCACCCCGGCAATGCGTTCAAAGCGATACTTCAGCTGCTTGTCGGTGAACTCTCTCAATTCTAGTGGACCCATCTCTCCGGAAACACCCATGAAAATGATGGGAAAGTCACTCACATCAAACTTGAATACGGTGGGGGTGCTGGCATCATCGGGGAGCTGGTCTCGGACCCGGTCGAGCCTTGCCCGGACTTCGTCAGTTGCCGAGTCCAGGTCCGTGCCCCAGGCAAAGGAGAGACGTATGCGACTGTTCCCCTCCGAGGATGTGGAAGTGATTTCCTCAATACCCGGGGTGGCGGAGAGTGCCCGTTCCAGCGGAATGCTGACCAGCTCTTCCATTTCCTCCGGGCCAACGCCTCCATAATTGCTCTGAATCGTCAGGGTGGGGAACGAGACATCCGGCATCAAGTCGACGGGGAGGCGCGTGAATGAGACCGCACCCAACAACGTAATGATAAGGAAGACCACGGTGATGAAAACAGGACGACGAATGGCTAAATGGGTCAGGTTCATTGCGTCCTCACTCGGTCTCCTTCATTCAGGTTCGAAGCCCCCGCATTCACCACTTCCACACCTTCTTCCAGTCCCGCAAGCACCTCCACCACGTTGCCCTTGATTTGACCAATCTCGATGATTTGAAAAACCGTGGCCATGTCCTCGGTGAGTAAAAACACCCCTTTTTGACTTCCCCGGGTCAATAGAGCGGAGCGGGGAATGCTGAGAGCGTCCCTGGAAATTTTGGAATCAATCTTCACACGGGCAAACATACCCGGCTTGAGCGTATTGTCGGGATTGGCAATTTCAATTTCCACGTCGACACTGCGGGTTTCCGGGTTGAGGAAAGGCGTAATGCGGGTGACCGTGCCCTCATAGATTCGGTCTGGATAGGCATCGACAGCAATTTCCGCCGGCAAGCCTATCCGCACCCTCTGAATGGCGGTTTCAACCACAGGCACGATGGTTTTCACCCGATCGACCTCCAATACCGAGAGAATCGACAAGCTGGGGCTTACCAGAGCTCCAGGCTCCAGGTAGCGGGTGCCCACAAATCCGTCCAGAGGCGAATAGATCCGGGTTTGTTCCTGCTGAATACCCAGTTCCCGTAAAGAGGCTTCAGCTTGCTGCACCTGAGCCTTTGCCAACTCAACCTGGGCCTCGGCGACGAACAAGCGGCTTTCCATGTCCTCCAGCTCCTGGGTTGAAATCAGAGCCTCTTCGTGCAGGTTTTGATACCGCTTCACCTGAAGAAGTAAATTTCTATAGGTGGCCTCTTCCCGGTTGACTCCCGCACGAGTGACTGCGGTGGCCGCTTCGGAACGGATGATCTGCTGTCGCAAGTCGACATCGTCCACCACAGCCAACAGCTGTCCTTCCTGCACCGCCTCTCCACGGTTCACTAAAACCTGCTGCAAGCGGCCACTGATCCGAGACATCACATTCACCTCAGCCTGGGGTATCAATTCCCCCAGAACTTCAAGTGTGGTCTCAAATTGACGGGCTTCAACCTGGGCAGTATCCACCAGCATGGGAGGTCTGCCGCCTCTGCCGCCACCCGGAGGCCCACCTCCTGACGAGGGTCTGCCACCTGCCGCCACCTCTCCCCCTCCAAGCTCCTGGTAGAGCCGGAAGCCCAGGGCCGACAGAAAGGCCACCACCACGATGATCAACAAAAACTTCTTCAAACGAAGCACCTCATAGAGTCACCAACGCCCTTAGATAGTACGCTAAATACGAAGAAATGTTCCACGGTTATTGAGGCTGGGAAGAAAAATGGAAGTGAGTTCCCGTCAGCGACGACCAAAGTGCTGGGCCGCGTACTTCACCAATATCTCCTGCTCCTGGGGCGTTATCTGAGCCCCATAGGTCACCATTTCGCTGATCGTTGAGTTCCACTCCGCTTCGGACTGACGCATGTTCAACGGCAACTCCATGGAATGACAGGCGGCGCAGTTGCCCACAAAAATCGCTCTGCCCGGCCCATCCGGGAGTGCACTCCCCGCTTGAGAGACTTCGCCGCCGACCGCGGGAGGGGTTGCACCCGGC
>JAZFTY010000544.1:0-10649 GCA_036446935.1 Acidobacteriota bacterium
CCTGAATGAAAATTTTCCAGGTGCAGTGTTCTGATCGTTCGTGGGTTGATCGCATCCTGGGGAACCAGACCGATGATTTCACTTGAGACTGGCTCTGTTTGGAGCCGGCGAGCCTCTTTCTGTACTCTCTTGAAAATTTTCAATAGAGAGGTTTTACGGTAGCGGGTCACATTCATCGAGACTTGGGCCAGACCCTTGCGTTCGATGTAAAATCCAAGCGCTTTCACGCCAGTAAGACCACCCCCACTTTCACGGATCAAACCCGCAATTTCCCGGGCCTGGCCCACATCCGAGGTATTCAAGTAGATATTGAAAGCGATAAGGGGTTGACGTGCCCCAATGGCGGTGGCACCCGCGGTGGGGTGTAAACAGCCGGGCCCCAAGTCAGGTTTGCTTCTGGGATCTGACTTGATTTGCTCGTGTAGTCCTTCAAATTGATCCTTGCGGATCCCAGAAAGGTGCTCGCGATCGGGGCTGAGAGCAGCTTCTGCGTAAAAATAAACCGGAATCTGCAATGTCTGGGATATTTTCTTTCCCAGGCGGTGAGCCACTGCCACACACTCTTTCATGGAAACGTTCTGAACAGGTACAAAGGGAACGACATCGACTGCACCGATGCGCGGATGGACTCCCTGATGTTCTCTCATATCGATCAGTTGGCCCGCTTTTTTCACCGCGGCAAAGCTTGCATCGAAAATCGAGGAAGGGGTGCCGATGAAGGAAAAGACGGTGCGGTGGTGATCAGGGTCGGCCGAGTGGTCGAGCAGAAATGCGCCTGGGACCGCCTCGATCTTCCGGGCGATGGTTTCGAGCTTGAGGGTGTCCCGACCCTCGCTGACGTTCATCACACACTCAACGATCTGGTGCATGGGTTTAGCGGTCGGTACTCAACTTCTCAAAGACCAGGTCTGTGATCTGAAGCCCTTTCATTCCTACCACGTGAACCCGGTACTTACCGGCCACCGTTAGCTGGTCACCGACTTGGGCTGTACGTCCCAGCAACATCATGATATGTCCGCCCATGGTGTCGTTTTCCTTGTCCTCGATGGTGACCTTGAGCTCGTTTGTGACTTCCACCAGAAGAGCACGCCCGTGAATCATGTACTGGTTTACGCCGGTCTCCTGGATCAAGGGTGGAGGGCTATCGATGTCGAACTCATCTTGAATCTCACCCACCAACTGCTCCAGGATGTCGTCCAGGGTCACAATCCCGATAGTCGCTCCGTATTCATCGACGACTACCGCTAAATGCGTTCGAGTGTGCCGGAATTCCGTCAGCAAAGTCTTGATGTATTTGCTCTCGGGCACAAACTGAACAGGCCTTTTGATCAAGGTCAGATTGAATCTTTCCTTGAGTTCCCGGTATTGCCAAAAGAGGTCTTTGATATGGATAATTCCCACTACTCGGTCGAGGGTCTTGTCACAGAGCAAATAGCGAGTGTGTCTGTTTTTTCGAGCAATCTCCAGATTTTCTTCGAGACTCTTCTGCAGGTCGAGGAAGACGATCTCGGTTGATGGGACCATCACCTGTCGTACGGAACGATCAGCGAAGTCAAAGACTCTCTCCAACATTCTCTTTTCGTCACGATCCAAAATACCTTGGGCGTGTGAATGGGCCAGAATCAGGCGCAGCTCCTCCTCGGAATGGGCCACCTCGGTTTCAGAGGTAGGAGAGATACCTGCAAGTCGCAAGAAGGCGTTGGCCGTCCCATTGAGGGCCCAGATAAAAGGATAGGACATCCTGTAAAACCAGGATAACGGTACGCTGATCCATAGGATGACACTCTCGGCTCGTTGAATGGAGAGTGTCTTGGGTGCCAGTTCTCCCAGGACGATGTGCAAAAAAGTGATGAGTAAAAAGGCCGATACCGAAGCCAGACTGTGGGTTACCACCGGAGTCAGGGCTCCCATACTCCGCAAAACAGGCTCAAACAGAGAGGCAAATGCAGGCTCGCCAACCCAACCCAGAGCCAGGCTGGCAATCGTAATCCCCAGCTGGGTGGCGGAGAGATACTCATCCATGCTTTGCACCAGGGGGCGCGCCTTTAGAGCACGCTTGTTCCCTTGCTGGACTAACTCTTCTATCCGGCTCCCTCTTATTTTGACGATCGAAAATTCGGCAGCCACAAAGAATCCATTCAAAAAAACCAGGAGCAATGCCATAACGATTAGGGATAATTGCGTAAAGAGATCCATGCTCCATCTTATAGCACACCGGAGCTTCTCCTGAGGCAGGTGGAAGGCCAGTGCGGCTAGGCCTGAGCGGACAATAAGGGTACCCGTGCTACCGTCAATACCAGGATGGTGCGGATGCGGGTCTCCAGTCTGATAAGGCTGCAGATTTCTGAGATTGTGGTCCCTGTGGTCATGACGTCATCAATCAAGACAAGGGTCTGGTCTGCGAGTCGGTCGGCCTGAGAGAGCCTGAACGCATGACCCAGGTTCTTTCGCCTCTCTTGAAGATTGAGGCCGGATTGGGGGGCCGTGGGCTTGACCCGATAAAGACCTTTAAAGACAGGAATTTTCAGTCTCCGGGACAAAGCCCGACTGAGGATCAGAGTCTGGTCGAAACCCCTTTCTCTTTTTCTTCGAACATGCGGTGGAACGGGTACAATCCAGTCCGGTTCCAGATCCAACCCGCTGTTTTCATAGCAGTGCTGCAGAAGTGCTGCCAACGGATGGCTCAATCTCTGATGATTCCCGAATTTAAACTTGATGATCAGGGAACGCAGCTCACCCCGGTAGCTTCCATAGGCACGAGCGAAATCAAAGGGTTTGCCAAGGGTTCGGCATTGTGAGCAGGTTCCATGGATTGCCAGCACATTCCCTGGTAGTGGAATCCCACAGAAGTAGCACATGGGCTGCTCCAGAGGTTCCAAGGAAAGAAAACAGCTTCGACACAGTGGGCTCCAATCAGGATTGAGCACCCAATTATGGCAAAGGACACAGGCCTGAGGGAAGAAAAGTGCTTGGAGGAGTTGCCTGAGCGCTTTAGTGCCTCTCACACGAACTATAACGCTTCAGGATAGGAAATCTACGAGTTGGGAACAGACAGCAGACCACAGACAAGAGACCGCAGCCGGAAGACCGGCTGAAATCTCAAATTCAAACTCCCCAATATCAAACCAAACCTGGAACCTGGAACCTGAAACCTGTGAGCGCGCGCGAAGCGCGCCCATTCCCCCTTTTTTGGGTTGCTGTTAAGTCAAAAGTTTTGTATAAGGATAGCTCTTTTTCAGGTGAAATTACGATTTTTGTGGATAGGAAAGACGAAGGACCCATGGCTCCTCAAGGTGGAGGACAAATATCTGAAACGGATTGAGCAGCACCTCCCGGTCCAGAAAACAATGGTCCCTGACTTCAAAAAGAGCGATCCACATCAAGAAAGCGCTCAATTGCAGCGAGAGGCACAACACATTGAAAGGCACCTGTCCCCGAAAACATATCTGGCGGTTCTGGATAGCCTGGGAAAAGAGTTGACCAGTCCACAATTGGCCTCTTCTCTGGCCGATCTTATGAACCGGGGGGTCTCGGAGGTAACCTTCTTGGTGGGGGGGCACCTCGGAATTCCCAAACGAATTAAGGATCGAGCAAATCTAAAGTTGTCTTTGACGAAGTTGACACTGCCTCATGAACTCGCTCGAGTCGTTTTGCTCGAACAGATCTACAGGGCAGTAACTATTATCAAAGGCTTGCCTTACCATAAATGACGGAGGTTCTTGATGCGAGCCAAAGAAAAGAAACGTTTCAGAAACAAGCTCCTGGAAAAAAGAGCAGACCTCGTTAGCGTGGTTCAGAAAACAGAAGATTACGGGCGCCAAGTCAATTCAGAGGCTGAAGGCATGGATCTCGCTGACAAAGCTTCCAGTTCATACACCAAAGAGTTCATGTTCAATAAGAGCGACGGTGACCGGCAATTCCTGCAGGAAGTGGTGGATGCTTTACGTCGGCTCGATGAGGGGGACTTCGGGAAATGCATGAATTGCGAGGAAGAGGTGGAACAAAAACGGCTGGAAGCCGTACCCTGGTCGCCTTTTTGTCTAAGCTGCCAGGAAGAGGCTGAAGCTAATCGTTAAAGGGCCGCGCTTTCGCGCGCGTTCCAGGTTTCAAGTTCCAGGTTCCAGGTTGAGAAGCTGACTTCTAGATTCTTTCTGTCTCCTCACTTGATTTTTCCCTAATTCCAGTATCCTGCTGTCTGTGGTCAGCCGGTCAGGCTGTCAGCGCTTTCGGCTTGACCTGGACCCCGTCGCCCCAGAGCTTTTCCAGTTTATAAGACTGTCGAGTTTGAGGGGAAAAAACATGAACCACGAAATCGAGATAGTCCATCAATATCCAGTCCGCATGTTGATAGCCCTCAACGTGAGCAGGGGACTGATGGTTCTCCTTTTTCAACCTTTCCAGGATCTCGTCACAGATGGCTCGATTTTGCCTGCTGTTGTGACCGTGACAAATCACGAAGAAGTCGGTGAAGCTGGAAATCTTTGAGACATCCAGGATGGTGACCTCGTCGCCCTGCTTACTTTCGATGGCCTCACATACCTTCTTGAGAAGGGTCTTGGTTTTCTTCATAGAGTCGATGCTTTTTGACGTATTGAAGTACAGAGGGAGAGATCAGTTTTGATGAGGGTCGTTTTCCGGATGCAATGAGTTTCCGCAGCGAACTTGCGCTGATATTCGGAGCGTCCAGAGTCATCAGAAGGGTTTGGCCAGAACGGATAATCGGTTGGTCCTGTTCGCAAACGATGTGAATCTTCTGCCTCAGAGAACCTGATATCTTCAGCTCCTCGAGGTCGACCTGAGCTCCTGGTCGCTGGACGAATACAAAGCAATGTTCTTCCAAGAGTGTAGCATAATCCTTCCACAAATGGATCTCATTCAGGGAATCACTTCCCGCTATGAAACAATACTGGTGTTGGGGATAATGAGAGGTGAAGTATTGAAGCGTTTCGATGGTGTAGGATGACTTTCTTCGATTCAATTCCCACTGTGAAGGGAAAAGATCTTCCTCCTCAAGCAGATCTATCGCCACCATAGAATAGCGATGAAAGGGGCTGGTGATCTTCTGCTTCCCTTTGTGGGGGGGCAAGTGAGAAACCATGAACAGGACCCGATCCAAATCGAGAATCGTTGAAACGGCGCGGCCCAGATAGGTGTGTCCACGGTGCATTGGATCAAAGGTCCCACCCAAGATACCGATCTTCAAGTCTTTCCGACCTCCAGATGTTTCACAATCGCATTCTTCAATTCTGGAATTCCTTCTCCCGAGACGGCGGAGATGCTCTGAAAGGGGAGTGCTTTCTTCTTACAATATGAGCGTAACCTCTCGAGTTTATCGGCATTAGCCACATCAATCTTGGATGCTGTGATGATGTCAGGCTTTTTTCCCAAACCGGTATCGTATAGTGCCATTTCCTCAATGATGGTTTCAACGGAATGGACGGGATCGCTTTCTCCACTGTCGCTGACGTCAACCAGGTGAACCAGGAGCCGGGTTCGTTCGAGGTGGCGCAGGAATTGGAAACCTAAGCCACTGCCGTGGTGTGCACCTTCAATGAGTCCCGGGATATCCGCCACCACGAAACTCGAATAGTCCCCGTAGGTCACTACCCCCAGGTTTGGGGTCAGGGTCGTGAATGGATAGTCCGCAATTTTGGGTTTAGCTGCCGAGATCACTGAAATGAGTGTGGACTTGCCGGCATTAGGGTAGCCGACGATTCCAACGTCGGCCAAAACCTTCAGCTCCAACAGAAGGGTGGCTTCTTCTCCGGGTTGGCCGTCTTCAAACCTTCTCGGGGCTTGATTGGTTGAAGTAGCGAAAGCGGCGTTGCCTCGTCCTCCGCGACCTCCGCTCGCCCAACATTCCACATGGCCCTCCTCATCCAGATCAAAAAGAAGCTCACCATTAGCTTCGTTGTAGACTTGAGTTCCAACGGGGACCTTAATGACCAAATCTTCTCCATCTTTGCCATGGCGGTTCTTACCTGACCCATGCCCGCCTCTGCCGGCTTTGAAATGTTGTTGATACTTAAAATGGATGAGTGTGTTGAGGTGAGCAGTGCTGCGAAAGTAAAGCTTGCCTCCGTTGCCCCCATCCCCGCCACTGGGGCCTCCCCGGGGGACATATTTCTCTCTTCGAAAGGCTAAGCACCCATTGCCGCCATCCCCTGCTTTAACATGAATTTTGGCACGATCAACGAACATGGAGGGTTAGTCTAGCGAGCAACCGCACGGAACTCTAGCGCGACTGTTTGTTCGCTAATTTGCAGCTATGATGTGGACGAATCGACCTTTGTGGCCTCGATTTTGAAACTTGACGGTCCCATCGATCTTTGCGAAGAGAGTATGGTCCTTTCCCAGGCCCACGTTTGATCCCGGCTTAATCGGGGTACCGCGTTGCCGGACCAGAATCGACCCACCGGTAACGACCTGGCCATCGAATCGCTTGACCCCCAGCCGTTTGGACTTGCTGTCACGACCGTTCTTGGAACTCCCAAGCCCCTTCTTGTGTGCCATAGTCGTTACTCCTTGTTCTTCTTGGTGACCGTCTTCTTGGTGCCCTTTTGAGCAGTCTTTTTAACACTCTTGGTCTTCTTCTTGGTGGCCGCCTTGGGAGCTGCCTTCTTGGAGGTTTTCGCCGCGGTTTTTACTGCCTTGTCCTTTGCCTTTGCAGGAGCTTTCTTTTTTACCGTTTTGGCAGGAGCCTTCGCGACTACCTCTGTAATCTCTTTTTCTTTCGTTACCGCCTTTTGGGTCTTCTCGGCTTTCGGCTTCCGCCCCTTTTGACCATCAAGTTCGATTTGATCGATTCGGACTCGGGTGAACAGCTGTCGATGGCCCTGCTTTTTTCTATATTTTTTGCGCCTCTTCATCTTGAAAACGATAATCTTCGCTGCTTTACCCTGCTCAGCAATGGTTCCCACCACGCGAGCTCCCGCTAAGACCGGTTTGCCGACATGGATGGTTTCCTGGTCCCCGACCAGGAGCACTTCCTGGAAGTCGACTGTCTGCCCGACCTCTCCACTCCGGCGCTCCACGTCGATCAGATCGCCCTCACTCACTCGATACTGCTTTCCGCCCGCTTCGATAATTGCGTACAAGGACTCGTATCTCCTTTATGAAACCCGTGATTATAACGGCAAGTCCAAGACCCTGTCAAAACAGCCGTTCTTGTGAAAACTTTTCGCGTTGGTGTGCCTGTATCGATTCTTTTTTTGGGGAGCCGGACGTCTGAACACGACTCTAGGTACCTTGATTTTGTATAATAAGGTGGTTACACTCAAGTGTTTTACCCAGAGGCGACTTGGAGGTCGGTGAGGCTTGTCGATTGAGGATAGATTCGGGCGTATCGAAGAAAAGTATGATGGCGTAAAAGAATTAATTAACCTCGGGAAGGAAAAAGGGTACCTTCTGTACGACGAGGTTAACGATGTCCTCCCCGATGACATCAATTCGTCAAAGGACCTGGATAGTATCTTCTATCTCTTTGGCGATGCGGGCATTGAAGTCATTGATTCCGAGCAACAGCTGGAGGCCGTCAAACGAAAATCCCGATCCAAGTCCACAGGCGAAGACGGTACTCCTGATCCTGCCGCTGAAACCCTAGAAAAAACCAACGATCCTGTCCGGATGTATCTGAGAGAAATGGGCACGGTGCCTCTTTTGACCCGACAGGGCGAGGTCGAGATCGCCAAGAGGATTGAAAAGGGCCAGAAGGGCGTCATCAAAGCGTTATCCCGTTCTCCGGTGGTCGTCGGAGAGATCTCAAAATATGGCGAAAAGCTGAGAGAGAATGGGTTGAGCCTCAAGCACCTGGTGCAAGTGAATGATGAGGAATCATCGGATGGGGTCCTTGAGAAGCAGCGCAAATCCGTTCTGAAGCGTATCGATGAGATCACTGTATTGGAAGCGGAAGCTGCCAAGGTCAGAAAGCAGCTGGAGAAGGCAAAAAAAGAAAGCAAGAAATACAAGAGACTCTTGTCTCAATTGGCTCGTTATCGTATTCCCATGGCCCGTATTGTCCGTGACCTGGAGTTGGTTTCCCAGGTCCATCAGAAACTGGTAGTGGGCATTAAACAGGCCGTTGACGGTATCGTCACCCTTGAGAGAGAATCGAAGAAACTCAAGAAATTGCAGGAATCTCCACTGAAGCTCGATGAGTCCAAAAAAGTGAAGCTACGCCTGCGGGCGATCGACAAGGAGATGAAGGAAATTGAAGACGAGGTGTTGGCTTCACCTGCCGGCCTTAAACGAACCCTGGCGGCCATTAAGCAAGGTGAACTGGAAGCAGAGATCGCAAAAAAGGAATTGGTCGAAGCCAACCTGCGACTGGTGGTCTCGATTGCCAAGACATACACCAACCGAGGACTGCAGTTTCTCGATCTGATCCAGGAGGGGAATATCGGCTTGATGAAGGCCGTTGATAAGTTTGAGTATCAGAGAGGCTATAAATTCTCCACTTATGCGACTTGGTGGATTCGCCAGGCCATCACGCGAGCCATCGCCGATCAAGCGCGGACGATCCGTATTCCCGTGCATATGATCGAGACCATCAACAAGCTGATTCGGACTTCACGTGCTCTGGTTCAGGATTATGGTCGAGAACCCACTGCCGAGGAAATTGCTCAGAAGATGGATATCCCGGTGAGCAAGGTGCGCAAGATTCTCAAAATTGCTCAGGAGCCGATCTCGCTGGAGACTCCCATCGGAGAGGAAGAAGACAGTCATTTGGGTGACTTCATCGAAGACCAGGGAGTGGTCTCACCCGCTGAAGCGGTGATCAACATCAATCTTAAGGATCAGACTGCGTCGGTATTACAAACCCTAACCGATCGAGAAGAACAGGTCATTCGGATGCGATTTGGCATCGGCGATGGAAGCGAACACACTCTAGAGGAGGTTGGACAAAGGTTTTCTGTCACCCGGGAGCGGATTCGGCAGATTGAAGCCAAGGCGCTTCGCAAGTTGCGCCACCCCTCACGGACGAGGAAACTCAAGACCTTCCTTGAGAATATGAGCAAGGAAGGATTATGAAGCAAAAAAGGGGCGGTTGAACCGCCCCTTTTTTTTGCCTATTTTTGTGGGCCCATAGCTCAGTTGGTTAGAGCATCTGACTCATAATCAGACGGTCGTAGGTTCGAGTCCTACTGGGCCCATGAGCGCAGAAAAGACAGGAGCAAACCACAGTGGATTCAATGTTAGGGACGTTGATTCGTTTTCAGGAGCTGAATCTGAAGATCGCGAAACTTGAGGAGCGTACTCAACGGATTCCGGAAGAAATTGAGGCCCACCGTCAAACTCTTGAGGAGAGCCGTCAATCTCTCGCCGAGGAAGAGCGGATGATCGAGGAAGACCAGGCTCGCCAGCGGGAACTGGAGTTGGAGGTGGCTAGTCTACGGGACCAACTGTCGAAGCATAAGACACAGCTGATGGAGGTGAAGACCAACAAGGAGTATCAGGCCATGCTCCATGAAATAGAAGGTGGGGAGCGGGGAATCGAGGCCAAAGAGGATCAGATTCTTGAAGGAATGATGGCCATTGAGGAGCGAGAGAAGGTCGTTCAACGGCTGCAAACGGAATACGAGAAGGAAGAAAGTGAGATCTTAAGTAAGCAACGCAAGTTGGAAGGCTTTGCCGCACAGGCTGAAAGCGAGATTTTGGTTCTGCAAAAAGAACGGGGTCAGCTGGAAGGAGAAATGCCTGAGGAACTCACCCAACAGTACCAAAAAATCGCTTCTGTTCGAAATGGCGTAGCACTGGCTGAGGCCAGGGATCAGTCCTGCCAGGGCTGTCATGTGAAGTTACGCCCCCAACTCTTCACCGAAATAAGAACCAGCCAACGAATTATTACTTGTGAAAACTGTAGTCGGTTTCTCTATTACGCTGGGCCCTAGAAAGATTTGCTATTCCTTTTGCTCTTCTATCGCCAGGCCTATTCCGCTGTCACGGATTTTTCCTTTTACCGGACCATCTTTGAACAGCCGCTGCGCCAAACACTCCTTTACCTTCTCTATCTTGCCGTACATGTCGCTGCCATCCTGACCCTGAGTCTTGCCTGGCATGGGCCAGAATTGTTTGAAATATCGACCTGGGCTGAAGAAAACTTCCCTCCGCTGCAAATCCGAGACGGACAACTCTTTGTTGAATCTGAGCAGCCTCTTGTCAAAAAATATCCGGGAAGGCAGTTGATCACTTTTGTGTTTGATACCACCGGAACCTATGAGGATCCACAACAGCTGGAAGAGCCCAGTATGCTGTTTACTCGAGAGAAACTCTATCTTTCCATTCCGGGTCAGACCCTGACCTTTTTGTGGAGTGAATGGCCTTTCCCAGAAGTGGAGGACGTCACTCGATTTGTTAAACGGGCCTACTTCCCAAGTGCTTACTCCTTGATTTTTTTCTCGACCCTTATGGTCGGGGGTTCCTGGGCCCTGATCCTGACCAGCATCGGATTCCTGGCCACTGCTCGCTCCGCTATTCGCCTGCCCTTCCAGCAGTACTTCACCATTGCTCTGTACAGTCTGACGCCCGCCATCGTGATCGATTTGGCTGTGAGAATAACGGGACTGGAAGTCCCGTTATTTCCTTTGCTCCTGATCACGGCTGCCATCTACACCTATTTGGCCACTTACCAATGCGTGGTGGTGGAATAG
>JAZFTY010000545.1:0-2650 GCA_036446935.1 Acidobacteriota bacterium
AAGTGGATCTTCATCAGCATATCGCTGATTCTCACGGTCATTGCAGGAGTGTCCATAGTGCTTGGTGGGCTGAATTTGGGTGTGGATTTCACCGGGGGCACGCTGGTTTATGTGAAGTTCAAGGAAGAGCCTCAACTGGAACGGATTCGTGAAATCCTGAGTGAAGCGGCTCTGCAAGCAGAGGAAGTCATACGCTTTGATGATCCCTCGCTCAACGAGGTTCAAATCCGGATGGCGGCTGTGGAAAGTGAGGAGGCCCAGGTCGTCACTCTTGAGAACAACCAGATCTTTGAAGCCCTGCGCCAGGAATATGATCAAAGCCAGGTGGAGACGGGAAGGATTGATCTCAACAATATTTCCAAGAGCAGACTGTCGACAAGTTTGCAGGAACTGGATCCTGAAGGTTTGCGTGATGAGCAGTCCATCTCGGAGTTCAGTGAGCACTACGGCGAGCAGGCCGACAAGATCATCGATTATCGAACCAATCAGAGCGGGATGATCCGGGATTTTTCCGAACTGGATTCCTTGGGGATTCCGACGGAGGTCGCGGAGACCTTGAGGGGGGCATCCTACCTGGGTAGTTTTACCGTCATCAGCGTGGAAAGCGTCGGCCCTAAGGTTGGCGACGAGCTGCGCTCACGAGCACGCGCTGCCATCGGCTTTTCCCTTATCGGGATGTTAGGCTATATCGCCGTTCGGTTTTGGCCTATTTACGGATTTGCCGCGTTGGTAGCTCTCTTTCACGACGTGTTCATCACTCTGGGAATCTTCTCCCTAACCGGGCGGGAAATTTCCCTCACGGTGGTGGCGGCCCTGCTGACTCTGGTGGGATACTCCATTAACGATACGATCGTCGTGTTCGACCGGGTGCGGGAGAACTTGAGACTCATGCGAAGAAGTGATCTTGGGACGATCATCAATGCCAGCATTAACCAAACATTGAATCGTACCATTATGACTTCCGGGATGACTTTCCTGGCCGTCTTTTCTCTCTATTTGTTTGGTGGCCAGGTTTTGCAGGGATTTTCATTTGCACTGGTGATCGGTATAATTGTGGGCACCTATTCATCGATTGCCATTGCAAGTCCCATTGTTCTTTGGTGGCAGAGCTATTTGGACCGGAAAAAGGCACGTTCCTAAACCGTTTTTTTTGAAACTGACATAGCTTAACTTGATATGTGTGAGTATTTTATGGGCATTTTAGGAAGGATCTTGACTCGACTGGAAGCCAGTAGT
The DNA here is from genome assembly GCA_036446935.1 of Acidobacteriota bacterium. GTDB lineage: Bacteria > Acidobacteriota > UBA6911 > RPQK01 > JADFOI01 > JADFOI01. The sequence goes on from JAZFTY010000545.1 coordinate 1,237, forward strand.
AATATTGCGCGATCCAATAGAGAGTATCACTTGTAGGGGGTTAAAGAGTCAGGATTTGGAAGGGGAGAGTAGATGTTTGAGAACCTGATCGAATCTTCGCCTGATCGAATGGGTCGGGATAAAAAGGCACTGTTCGTTTCTTTTGTTGTCCACATGGCCCTCATTACGATGATGGTGCTGATTCCGCTGATCTATTACGACGTTTTGCCTCAACAGGAATTGTTGACGTTTCTGGCTGCACCACCGCCGCCGCCACCGCCACCGCCACCGCCACCGCCGCCGACCGCACCACCTCCACCCGTTCAGCAGGTGCAGGTGGTCAAATTGGATCCGACACAGTTCGTGGCACCCATTGAAATACCCACCGAGATTCCTCCTCCCATGGAGGATATTCCGGAAATCACCAGTATCCTGGACCCCAATGCGGGAGGCCTGATGGGCGGAGTTCCCGGAGGTCTCGTGGGTGGAATCATCGGTGCAATTCCCAACGCCATGCCTCCTCCCCCACCTCCTCCTAAAAAGAAGGATCCGATTCGGGTGGGTGGAAATGTTCAATCCTCGAAGCTCATTGTTCGGGTGGAACCGAAATATCCAGAACTTGCCAAACGGGCTCGGATACAGGGTATCGTGTTGTTGCAGGTCACGGTCGGTGAGACGGGGGACGTCGTCGATATCAAAATCATTCGAGGTCATCCGTTATTGAATGACGGAGCCGTATCAGCTGTGCGGCAGTGGAAATATTCGCCCACCTTGCTCAATGGCGAACCGGTGCCGGTCATTGCGACGGTGACCGTCAATTTTATTCTCAGATAGGTATTTGACATTGCGTTGTGGATTCGTAAGATGATCGTAACTTTTTCAGGGAGGTATTACATATGAGTGGGTTTATGGAAATGTGGGAGCAGATGGGATTTCTGGCGAAAGCCATCGTTTTCGTTCTGGCCATCATGTCAGTCTGGTCCATTTCAGTGATGATTGAGCGGTATCTCAAATTTTATGCGGCACGCAAGCAGTCGCGGGAGTTTGCTCCTGCGGTTTCGGAAGCTTTGAAAACGGGAAACATCCGTGAGGCCATTGAGCTGGCAGAGCAGCATGAAAAGAGTCACCTGGCCAAGGTCGTGGTTGCCGGTCTTCAGGAGTTTCAAGCCCATGAGGGTTCCAGCGCCATCCCTGGCGAGATTGTGGAAGCGTCAAAAAGGGCGCTTCAACGGGCGACTGCCATTGGGATCGAGGAGTTAAAGAGAGGTCTGGGAGGGTTGGCGACCATCGGTGCCACTGCCCCCTTTGTGGGACTGCTGGGTACGACGGTCGGTATCATTAACGCCTTTATCGGCATGGCCTCAGGGGAAAGCGTGGGACTGGCCGCTGTGGCACCAGGCATCGCTGAGGCACTGGTAGCTACCGCTTTCGGACT
>JAZFTY010000546.1:0-3963 GCA_036446935.1 Acidobacteriota bacterium
TGAAATATCCACGATACTGGGCCAATTGGATCTCACCAGCCCTAGTCGCTCGATACTCCTTGCATTCCCTTTCTCAAGTGAAATGTCCTTGATCACGGTGAGCCATAGAAGAGGTGCACTTTGGACATAATCGGCGGGACGCTGTTGAAAAAGCCTCTCAATCAGTGCCAGGGTCGAAATCATTTCCTTGAGAGAGATCTTGAGGTCCGATACGGTAATCTGCAGGATATTAGCCGTCTCTCCATCAATATAGGCCCGATCATTGAAGCTCTCCGGAGTGAGTACATCCAACGAATTTAAATAGGTTTGTGTTGCCTCTCTCAAATAACCGGCGATTTTAATTTCGTCCTCCGGCGTACACGGCCCCCAGCCATCGGTCAGGATAAAAAGTGGGGATCGGCTTCTCTCTTGATTGATCAGCGGAGCCGCCCCCGCAATCCCGACAAAGACGGCGATCAACCAGCAACCATAGAGTGCCCACACAAGTAACTTGCTTCTCATCATTTTTTCACCATTCTACTTGATTCGCTCCTTCCTCCTCAACCGGTCAACCCAGCACCTCTTCAGCAAGGTCACCCTTTTGATGGAGCCAGTCACGGCCTGTCTTTTTTGACTTCGGTGACAGTCATCACTGCAGACTTTCCTCACTCTCCAGTAGGATGATCACAAGACAGATCCCCTCAATCGTTCGGCTAATTATTAGCGGAAATTCACAAGGGAGAAAGCGAAGAAATGAACTGGACGTCGCCTTGTTGGTGGCAGAGCCAATGAGTAACCAGAACGCCGGTGGGCTCGATCAAGGCCTGAAAGTCGGACTAGCCGTATCCATTCAAGGAAGCTCACAGGAAGAGTTCGCAGCTTCTGTTGCGACAAGCTGTTCCGGTGAACTCTGGCTAGGACTTTCCAGACCCTGCCTGGAGGTTCCTTTCAAAAAGGGAGAGCGCGTTCGGATCAAATACTGGAATGAAGGATCGATCGTCTACTGTTGGGATGCTGACGTTATCCAGATTGCCGGGGCCGGGCATCAGCATGTGGCCATCGCGATGCGAGGTCAGGGAATCACCATTCAGCGAAGGCGGTACTACCGGGTGAATGCTGCCATACCCTTCTCATTTAGCGTTATTGATGCTTCCGAAGCTCACCTGATTGGCGAAAAGTCCTCGACAGCCAAGACCCAAAACATCAGTGTGGCAGGGTTGAGATTTGAAACCAGTCTGGGGCTGAAAACAGGCGACAAACTGGAGATGAACTTTCGTTTGCCGGCCTCACAGGTCGTGAAAGCGGTTGGATGGGTGGTTCGAACAGAAGCCGTACCCAAGAAAGATAAGGTGCTCAGTGCAGTTGCGCTGAAGTTCCTTCAGCTGAACGAAGAGCATCAGATTCGGTTGATGGAGTTCTTAGCCCAATACTGTGAGGAAACAGCCAGCCTACCCACTCAAAACACCGGCTCACAACACCGTCAACCCACTGTTTATCAGCCTATCGGAACCTAACCGGGATGATGCATAAACCCGGCTAGACCCACCGACTGCAGTTAATTCTCCCAACGGTGACAATCGACCTGCCGGTTGATAGTATTCTCCAGCGGACTATGTCCAGTGCATCCAGTCTTCCTTTAATCCAAAGAGCCCTGAAGCAGGGTGACCGTCTGGCCATCATCGATGGGGTGGGACGATTCTGCTACACCGATTTACTCACTGCTGCCGACCGGATCACGGGGTACTTACTCAAAAGCCAGCCCGATCTGGGAGAAGCTCGGGTTGCCTTCATGGTTCCCCCAAGCCTTGAGTATGCTGCTGTGCAGTGGGGAATCTGGCAGGCAGGGGGTGTAGCAGTTCCCCTCTGTCCTTCTCATCCGCTGCCGGAAATCGAGCACATTATTCGGGATACAAAAGCAGAAGTTGTGGTCAGCCATCCCGATTACGCATCCCTATTGCGCTCGCTTAGCCGGGGCCTGAAGGTCCGGTTCCTCTTGACCTCAGAGGTGAGCAAGGCCAAGAAATGTCCTGTTCCTGAAATCACCCTGGATCGACGGGCCATGATCCTTTACACCAGTGGTACAACAAGCAAACCCAAGGGCGTCGTCACCACCCACCGCAATATCCTGGCCCAGATCGCTTCATTGATCGAGGCCTGGGAATGGACAGCCGACGATCATGTCCTCCATGTACTGCCCCTCCACCATACCCACGGGATTGTGAACGTACTTCTATGCGCGCTATGGGCGGGAGCAGCCTGTGAGATGCTGCCCCAGTTTGATGCCAAAGCCGTGTGGAGTCGATTTGTTCACAGCGATCTAACCCTTTTCATGGCGGTCCCCACCATCTACATCAAACTCATTGCTGCCTGGGAGAAAGCAACACGGGAGGAACAACAAGTTCTTTCCAACGCCTGCTCCAAGATGCGGTTGATGGTGTCCGGGTCGGCAGCCCTTCCGGCAGCCGTTTTTGAGAGATGGAAGGCCATCAGTGGACACACTCTGCTGGAGCGCTACGGAATGACTGAGATCGGCATGGCCTTGTCCAATCCTCTTCACGGAGAACGAAGACCAGGTTTTGTGGGTGTGCCTTTACCTGGTGTCGCAGTGCGACTGGTTGATGAGTCTGCTCGTACCCTAGAGGACGAAGGACAGGCCGGAGAAATACAGGTGAGAGGCCCCCATGTTTTCCTGGAATACATGGGACAACCGGAAGCCACGGCGAGGGCATTTCGCAAGGACTGGTTTAGCACCGGAGATGAGGCGGTCGTGGACAAGGGATCCTATCGGATTCTGGGGAGAAGATCTGTCGATATCATTAAAACCGGAGGGGACAAGGTCTCTGCGCTCGAAATCGAAGAAGTGTTGAGGAACCATCCGACCATCCAGGAATGTGCGGTGGTGGGGGTCAAAGATCAGGAGTGGGGAGAGCGGGTCTGCGCTGCTGTGATCCTCCGGCCCAATGATTCCCTGTCACTTGGAAGTCTTCGCAACTGGGCCAAGGAGCGGTTGGCAAAACCTAAAGTGCCTGCTCAACTTCTTCTCCTGGATGAATTGCCTCGCAATGTCATGGGAAAAGTCAACAAGCTGAAGTTGAGAAAATTGTTTGAGTAAGAATTAATTCTCTTGAGTCTTTTTGGGGCTAATCTCGTGCAGGAATTCCATCAGCTGCTTCTGAACTTCCGGAAGCAGACCGTGGAACTCAACTCCAACCAAGTTCGTATATTTTTCCACTCTCTCGGAAGTGACCACCGTTGCAAAGCTGTCCAATGTCTTTTGGTTGGACACCCCGAAACTCACCCTGAGCTCATCCATGACCTGCAAAGGAGCGTCGGTTTCAAAGCTCAGTCCAGTCCCACTGATATCTCGAGTTTCCGACTCAAAGACTTTACCGGGGGGGAGCCCACCGTGAATCGCATCAACCACTTCAAACCAAACAGCGATCTTCTGAGATAGCCTGAAGGATCGTCTCCTCTGCATGGCGACCGGTCTGCTGATGATCGAGAGTTCTATCTCTTGGTTCAGCAGTCCGGACACCCTGGCAATCTGGGCCTGACAGTAGTAGATTCCTTGTTTATCCCAATACTTGAGCCGAACGGGTTGCTGTTGGTCGAAGGGAGAGTTCACCTCCGCTTTGGCAAGCTGAACAGACAAGTCATTCTGGGCAATCAGGGTCACGGAGCCCTCTCGGTGCGCACCGGACTGTTGGAGTTCCAGGGGCGAGCCCACCTGAAGATGATAGAAAGGGTTATTCGCTCTTTTCTCAGCCATTGAATCTATTGTAAGAAAAAGAGAGTCCGAAAACAAAGTCATCGTCGGTTACCTGTCCAAAACTGTTACGCTATAGACTGAAGAAAGAAGAAGCTTCTGAACCCTTTAGAGGGTCAATGCAACTGACAAAACAGTAGTCAGAGACCTCTGGTATAGGGCAGCCCGGTGCAATTCTGGTGGAGCTACTGGAGATCGCTGAGCAGGCCAGTTGTGTA
>JAZFTY010000547.1:0-8496 GCA_036446935.1 Acidobacteriota bacterium
CCACCTCATTCAGCACCAACGGTGATCCCTCAGGTTGAACTTTCAGGAGAGCCACCGTTTCCTTGTCCTCTTCAGCACTCAGCACCCGGTCAGAAACCAGCGTCCCGATGGTGATCCCCAGCAGCAGGGTCGTCAAAAGCGCCAGGAAAGTGACGCCCTTTTTAGATGTAAAAAACTGCTTTATATCGGCCATCCAAACCTCCACCCTAATCTTATTTGTTTCAGGTCATTGTTCTCTGATCTCATCATCGTTCTTGCTCTACCTTACGCCTGATCGGACAAAGCGTTCCTCATTTTTAGATTTTATCACAGGCCGATAGTATCGTCCTGGATCCCAGCCATGATTATTCATAAGCTGTCTGCTGCAGCGTCGGGATACATCCGTCTGGACTGCGCGACCCGCAAAGCGGGTGCCCCTCGCACGTGGCGCAACGCACTCCCGCCGGCGTTTCCAGCCGCTTCGCGACGACAGTCTATGAATAACCCTGGCTAGCGAGGCCGATAGCGGGAAAAGTAGTCCCGGGTCGCTTCCATCACCTTGGGAGCCAGCAGTAAAACGGCCAGCATATTCGGGAGAGCCATCAGTGCAAAAGTCGTATCGATGAGATTGACTACCATACTTGCACTCCAAACAGCTCCTACGAAGAGCATCACGAGATAAAAGACCTCATAAATTCGACCGTGTTTTGGGCCGAAGAGGTAGCTGAAGGACTTTTTGCCATAGTAGGAATAGCTGAACATCGTGGAGATGCCAAAAAGCAGGGCTATAAAAACCAGGACCACTTTACCGAAGTCCCCCATAACCGATTCAAAAGCCTGGGTGGTAAGAGACACCCCCTGGACTTCTTCGCCGCGCCAGTTACCACTGGACAAAATCACAAAGGCAGTCAGAGAACACACCACAATGGTATCGATGAAGGGACCGATCATGGCCACTAATCCTTCTCGGACGGGCTCGGTCGTTTTGGCTGCTCCATGGGCCATAGGGGCGGTTCCGATTCCCGCCTCATTGGAGAAGGCCGCTCTCTTGATACCCGTCTGGATGACGGTCATCACCGAAATGCCGGCGACCCCCCCGGCCGCTGCGGTTCCGGTGAAGGCATCATGAACAATCTGGGCGAAGATTTGAGGAACCAGTGAGTAATGAACGATGACGACATAAAGGGAGGCCAGTAGATACAGGAAACACATGAGGGGAACCAAACGGCTGGCCACCTTGGCGATTCTCTTGACCCCACCCAGGATGACCAAGGCCACTAAAACCGTTAACACCAGGCCGGTGAGCCAGGAGGGTACGCTGTAAGCGTTCTTCAGAATCTCCGCCACTTGATTGGCCTGAAACATGGCCAGGCAACCGATGGTCCCGCAGACACTGAAGAAAATGGCCAGGAAACGGAATTTGCGGCCCAATCCCAGTTCTATGTAGTACATGGGCCCGCCCTGAATGTTCCCCTGACTGTCTGTACCTCGATACATTACAGCCAAGGTGCAACTGAAAAACTTGGTGGCCATCCCCACAAGAGCGGCCATCCACATCCAAAAAACCGCACCTGGACCACCCTGGGTAATGGCGATGGCGACTCCCCCGATATTTCCCATGCCGATGGTAGCGGATAGGGAGGTACTCAAAGCCTGGAAGTGGCTGATGTCACCTGGATCCCCTTCCCGATCGAATTTCCCCTGCAGGATTTCAAGGGCGTGTCTTGCACCGGACAAGGGGAGAAACCGGGAATAAAGGGTCAGTAGGGTGCCGCCCCCCAGTAAAAGTATGAGCAGGGGAGTCCCCCAGGCATAATCTACGGCTACAGATAAAATCCTATCGAGAGTCTGCATGAACGAGATACCAAGTGTCCCGTTTCATAAATACGGTGACGTTTGTGGCGAGCGCGACGGCGTCGAGTTCACGAAGCGACGACGACGCGATGCCAGTGATATCGTGGAGGAGGAGCGACAAAGAAATCGATGCCGTCCCGCCACCACCCTTCGGGCTGATGGGGGTTGCGGACGATCTCTGTGTCGCTCGTCGTCGTCGATGTCCCTGCATCGCCTTCTCCTCGCTCCTTGATCTCCCCTCGCAAGCCCCATCAGCAAACATCATCGTATTTATGGAACGAGACACTAAGTTAAACCAGCTTTAACTTGGCATAACTCTGCAGCAGTCTTTTGATACCCAGACCCGGAAATTGTACGGTGATCTTCAAATCATCGCCCGTCTCCTGAACTCCCAGAATTTTCCCGTGACCAAACTGCTCATGCACGATCCGGGCGCCGGAAACAAATTTGCTACTCGAGGACTTCCCTTGCTGGGAGAGTTTACTTAGGAACCCACGAACGCTTTCAGTCGAGTCGTAAGTCTTTATCCCAATATTTCCGGCACGCTTGCGCTGTCGGTATACTCTCGAACCAGAAGTGGGCTGGGCCGATTCGCGCACCGAGAACGGGTCTGAAGAGATGCTGATCAGATGTTCCGGAATCTCCTTTAAAAATCGGCTGGGATCATTCATTTCTTCTCCTTCCCGACCGAAGAATCGACGACGACGGGAATAGGTGAGGTGGATTTTCTTCTGGGCGCGGGTCAGCCCTACATAGCAAATGCGACGTTCCTCCTCCAGGTCATCCTCAGCCACCGATCGGCTGTGGGGAAAGAGCCCTTCTTCACAGCCGACCATAAAGACAATGGGAAATTCAAGGCCCTTGGCATTGTGTAAGGTCATCAGGCTGACCGAGGCTGATTCGTCGTAGTCGTCCGCCTCGGAACGCAAAGCGGCATGGTCGAGGAATTCCTGGAGGGTATATCCGCGCTCAACATTCTCTCGAGCCAACATGATCAGCTCTTCCAGATTGAGAATTCGATTGTGAGCGTCTTCCGAATCCTCGTTCTTGAATGCTGTGATCAAGCCAGCGGCCTCAATCGTCTTTTCCAACAATAAATGGAGAGGAAGTTCCAGAAAGTTCTGACAATGGTCGATGAGGCTCAAAAAGGGCTGCAGCACCCGGTGAGCTCGACCCGGGAAGGTGTTCCCTTCCAGACCTTCCTGAAGGGCGCGCCACAGAGAGATTTTCTCCTCACGGGCTCTTTGATGCAGTTGATCCAACGTTACTTGTCCGATCCCTCGTGGAGGTTGATTGATAATCCTCAAAAAGGAGACGTTATCATCAGGATTGACCACGACACGCAGGTAAGCGAGGGCATCCTTGATCTCTTTCCGGCGATAAAAACTGACCCCTCCAATCAATTTGTAGGGAATCTTGAGACGTCTCAAGGCTTCTTCGAATTGCCGGGATTGGAAATTGGTCCGATATAAAACAGCGATTCCCTTTTCTCCCTGCCGAAGGTACTCAGAGATCTTGTGTGATACATAGGCGGCCTCGGTTTTGGCGTTGGATGCCGCGAGGAGATCGATGAGTGGACCGGCTCGTTGATCCGTCCACAGGACTTTTCCCTTACGATTGACGTTGTTGGAAACCAGGCTGCTGGCAGCGTCGAGAATGTTCTGGGTCGAACGGTAGTTTTGTTCGAGTTTGATGATTTTGGCACCGGGGAAATCCTTTTCAAAGCGGAGAATATTTTTAATGTCAGAGCCTCGAAAACCATAGATGGACTGGTCTTCGTCCCCGACAGCGGTAATGTTCTGGTGAACCTCGGTCAGATTTCGGATCAAATCGTACTGAGGACGATTGGTATCCTGATACTCGTCAATCAGGATATGACGGTACCACTCCCCGTAACTCTGCCGCACCTCAGGGTTGCTGGTCAACAACCGCACGGTCAGCAGAAGGAGGTCGTCAAAGTCCATGGCGTTGGAGCTCTTGAGAAAGCGCTCATAGGCGCTGTAGATAAGAGAGATTTCCTGGCTGGCCAGATCGCGTGACTTTTTAGCGTACTCCTCGGGATCCCAGTTGTTGCTCTTGGATCGACTGATGGCTGCCAGAGTCTTACGCATCGGCAACTGGCTATCGGTGAAATGGAGTTCTTCGTAGACCGCTTTGAGAACTCTTTTCTGGTCATCCCTGTCGCAAATGGTGAAGTCCTTGCCATAGTCGATCAAGTCAGCGTGGCGCCGTAGCACTCGGACACCGAAGGAGTGAAATGTAGAAACGAGAGGGGAAGCGTCCAGATGGGTCAGCAGCTTTTCGACCCGATTTCGCATCTCTTCGGCGGCCTTGTTGGTGAAAGTCACCGCCAGGATTTGCTCAGGTCGGCAGATTCCCTGATCTATCAGATAAGCGATTTTGTAAGTGATGGTTCGGGTTTTTCCACTTCCCGCTCCTGCCAGAACAAGCATGGGTCCTTCGGCCTGGGTTACGGCAAGTTTCTGATGTTCGTTCAAATGGGATAGGAAGTCTTTTTCTAAAGCCTGCATGGAGTTGGTCCTTGACGATAACATGAAAGGACGACAGGGGAAATGGACAGCGCTATACGCGTATTTTTCGCCCAGAACCAGGAAATCTAAGAAGGATCTAGGGTTTCCGGGCTAGCCCCTATTTCTCACACATGAAGGTAGCGAGGCGCCGCAGACGCGGCTAGATCTGCCGACGTTGTGGATAGAGCTTGAAGAAGTGCGGGGCCTACTGGGTCACGCGCGCGATAAGCTCTTCAAGACCGGCTAATGAGCCATTATGGCTCGACTTGTACAGCGTCTCCAAGTACTGTCGGCAGTGCTTGGCATGGGGAGCGCCTTGTTGTACCGAGCCCTTGGCAAATGCCTCCATGGCCGAGTCCATCTGCCTCTGTTCCCATTGGCCCATTCCCATGTAGTAGTACGCTTCACCGTTAAGAGCCGGATCCTTGGATATTTTCAGTACTTCCCCGTAGTTTGAAATTGCAGCGTCCCAGCTTTTACGTTCCGCGGCTTCGCGGCCAACGATCGTGTAAGCGGTGGCTCTTTCCGTGTTGACATAATTGTTCCATTCGGACTCGGGCGTTTGGGGAGGTCTTTCGGCAGTGGCCAGCCCCTCAGTGGTTCGCTCCGCATATTCGGATGCTTTGGCCCAGTCCTTACGGCCCGCATAAATCTTGGCGAGGGCACTCAGGATCTGATAGCAATCTTTGGGAGCAAGTTCAGCGCAGGCTTTGTCACCGTATTCCAGTTGCTTCTCTTCATTCTTCAACTGTCCATAGGAGGTGGCCAGGACGAAAGCAAGACCAGCATTAGGTTTCTCAAGGTAGACTTTCTCGCCGTAGGTGGTCGCCGTTTCGAACTGCTGTAACTGGTAAGCTGAGACCGCTGTCATATACAGTGTGTTCAGTTCATCGGGTTTCAGAACAAGAAGCTTTTCACCTGCATCGAATACCTTCCGCGACTGTCCTTGGTTTTGATATTCCTGCATTAACTGGAGATAACTCCCAATTGCGTACTCAACCAATGTTGATCTTGGATTGGTCTCGATGAACTCAATAATAGCGCCTTCTCTCTTGGTTAGATCAGCATTGATGGCAGTCTCGTAGGCTGCATACTCTTGAGTCGTGTACTGGGCCACGACAACAGTCTGGGCAACAGCCAGGACCAAAAGGGGCGTAAGAACATGGTTCCAAAGTGATCGGGCGCTCATTACGGTATTTGACCTCCTCCAAACGGTTTTATTGGATGTAGTTCCCTGCGATGGGCGCGCAAAGCGCAAACCGCAAAGAGAATCGAGAAAAGTTACCATAGTTTACTTATACGATCAATCATCATAAGTAAATAATTTCAGAAATATCGCTACTCCATCGGATCGTGTTAGTAATAGGTCAGATGATTTTCCAGGGATAAGGTTGCTAGAGGACAGGACTCTTTTTCTATGGCACAGAAGTTTCATCATACTCTCAAAACGATTCAATCTGCCCAGATCGATCCTCAGGACCGACTCTTCGCCATTTCTCTTCCTTGGTTTCCGCTGGACCCACTCCTACGGTCAGTCCGGGAAAACGGCATACTCTCTCCTCTTCACGTCCAACCCGTAGCACCCGGGCGATTCAGAATCATCATCGGGTTCCGCAGATTTGAGGCAGCCCGAGAGTTGGGATTTCAAGAGATTCCGTGCATCGTGAGAGAGGAAGAGAGTCAGCTGACCCTCTTTGTTCAGGCTGTGGAGGACAATCTGGTCACCCGTCCTTTTCATCTCCTTGAGAAGGCTCACCTCCTCTTGAAGTTGAGGGATACGTTCGGACTCAGTGATCAGGTGTTGATGGATGACTTCATGTCGCTACTGGACATTCGGGTAGACCGGTTTCATCTCCAGCAATACTTGAGTCTGGCGCGGCTTCCCGAACCCTTGCAACGAGCGGTTCTTGATCCTCTGGAACCTGAAGTTGCCCTGAAGTTGTCGAGCTGGAAAAGTGAAGAACAGGAGTTTTTTCAAGCCCTTGTCTCAAAGTTTCGGCTGGGCAGAAACAAGCAAAAGCAGCTGTTCGCTTTGCTTGATGAACTCAGGGATTCATCAGCCCTGACTCCGTCGGGGGCCGGGAGCAGGGTCTCCATACCCATTCTATGGCAACAAAGCGGTGCAGCCGAAATTGAGGAGGACGAACGTTTGTCTCTTTCGGATCGTTTCGCCAAGGCGTTTGAAGTGCTCTATCGAAAGCGCTTCCCCCGTCTTTCCAGCTATGAACAGGAGTATGAAAAACTCAAGTCTGCTTTGAAACTCCCCCCTCGGATTCAGTTTCATGCTCCTCGTTATTTTGAGGGTGAGAAGATAGATGTCTCCTTCGCCTTTGAAAGTAGTGACGAACTGTTTGAAACGGCCAAAAAATTAGAGGAAATATCCCAAAGCGATGAAGTCAGAAAGATCCTGGAATTGTTGTAGAATGGTGGCCTGGATTGGGCTGATATCACGATGAAGTCGTATAAACCGGAAAAAATCTTTGTGGAACGGGCGGTCCAGGATCTGACCATCACCCGCAATGTGTTGGAGCGATTACCCGAGGTCCCCACGGAATACATTGATTCACGGGAATCTTTACTCCAGGAGTCCCAACGGTGGAATCCAACCCTTGGGCGCACCAAGAAATCGTTGATTCTGGCCCAGCATAAGGGGTGTTTCTTTAAGCCTTGCCCCGGCAGCCGAGCCAGAGAAGGCCTGAAAAGCGTCTGCTGCAACTACTTTGTGATTAACTACGCCAGTAATTGCCATATGGAGTGCAGCTACTGTTATCTGCAGGCGCATCTGAACTTTCCCTACATGACCGTCTATGCGAACTGTGAAGATCTGCTCTCGGAGTTACAAGTGGCTTTCTCGGAAAGCCCTCAGCGCTCCTTTCGCATTGGCACTGGAGAATTGGCCGACAGTCTGGCCCTGGATCTTCTGACGTCCTACAGTGTACCCCTGGTGGAATTTTTCTCGGGCCAGAAAAATGCGGTCCTTGAATTTAAGACGAAATCCAACTGCGTCGAAAACCTTTTGGATCTGGAACATGGAGGCAGAACGGTGGTGTCCTGGTCCATGAATCCCCGCTTTATTCAGGAGCGGGAGGAACACAAGACCGCTACCATCAGTGAGCGGCTGGAGGCAGCAGAACGGTGTGTTGAGGTTGGATATCCGGTGGCCTTTCACCTGGATCCGCTGATTTTCTACGAGAGCTGGGAAGTGGACTATAAACACCTGATCGAGGAAATCTTTGACAGGATCCCCACCTCGTCGGTTTCCTGGATCTCCATGGGGTCCCTCCGTATGACGGGATCGTTGAAGGAGATGATGCGTAAGCGTTTCCCGAATAGTTTCCTGCCCCTGGGGGAATTGGTGCCCAGCGAAGACGGCAAGATGCGCTACTTCAAGCCGATTCGGGTGGGCATGTACCGTAAACTCCTGGACTGGATTCGAGACAAGAACTCAGAAATTCCCGTCTATGCCTGCATGGAAAGCCCCAGCGTTTGGAGGGAAGTCTTTCAAGACACTCCAGGGGAAGAGGAGTTGGGCCAGCAGATCCTTCATTCTCTCGTATGACACGTGCTGCGCGCTTCGCGCGTGTAAATATCGTGCGGTCGTGCTGTTGTGCTGGCGGAGCGCGCTTCGCGCGCTTTTCAGGTTCCAGGTTGAAGGCTCAGGAAATGGGGGACGGGCGCCTACACGTTTACCACGTTACTTCCATCAGAGCCGCCAGGGATGAAAGAGGGCTGTTATTGATGCCCCCTCTCTGACTGGCCTTTTTTCCGCCCCTCGACTGCACAACAGCACAACCGCACGACGTCACGAAGTGACGACAGCACGAGGCCCGGAGTATGCATACTTCCGGGCTATGGCTTAGCCAGGAAACGAAAGCCATGAAAGGCTATTTCGGCGTTCTGAGCCAGCCAATTGGGGGGGATATCTTCGACGTAGAGGGTGAATCCTCGCTTCTCAAAGGTTTGTATGGGTGGGGTATAAGTGCCGGGTCGGAGGGCAGTTCGAACGACGCTTGAAATCAGCTTGTCGTAATTGAAGAAGCTCAGTTCCACCTCAACAACGTCCACAGTCCTCTCCCCGTTATTCTCGATGATCGCTGAGAAAATCACTAAGCGGTTTCCGGAGAGACTCTTG
>JAZFTY010000548.1:0-6627 GCA_036446935.1 Acidobacteriota bacterium
CTTCCGGCTCATAGATCATGGCTCCCATATCCCAGTCCATCTCCAGCACACGGATGCGAAAAATGTCTTCCTGGACTTCCAAGGGGATGTCGGGCATAGCCAAGACGGCTTCTGAAGTCTCCAGGATCTCCTGCCGGGAGACTACAGAGGGCGGAGTCCAATCCCCCTCTAGAGCATAGAGATCCAAGGCCAACACCAAAAAAAGAAACCAAAAGGTGAGGGTTTTTGACATGTCAGGTGATCCTATTCAAGAGCACTTGAAGAAGCAAAGAGGGGGAACAGCAGAACGCAGACTGGGAGAGGCTGACAGCTGACAGCTGACAGAAGACAACAGAGTAGATTTCAACCTGACCCGATGACAGAATTGAACCCCGAATGCTTCGGGTTTCTTGGGTGTTCAAATCCAATTCATAGAATCCAATTTCTTGGATCGGTTTTAGATCGTCTAAGATCTTTCAAATCATGATTTTAACCCGATAGCTTCGGAAAATGAGGAGAGAAAGTTCAAATATTCGAATTTCAACGAAGTTGGGTCGCCGCTGCCAAAAGAAGATAACCTTATTGTTACTAACAATTTAAGATCGGATGGCCATTCTTTGGCACATCATGTGCAACAAAATGTCCCAGTTAGCTGGAATATAATCTTGGAATTGAGCAGATCTTGCGCTATATTCGATGGATCAAACCACTGACCAACTTTCCACACCTTTGACTCAAGGAGGATGAAGAGAATGTTGAAACCAAACCAGAAACTTTGGGTGATCTTGTTCGCACTCTTGGTTCTGACCACACCCTGGATGGCGGCTCAGCAGGCCACCGCAAACTTGGCCGGTACCATCTCCGACGAAACGGGAGCCGTTCTCCCGGGAGTGGATGTCACGTTAAGGAATGTGGAGAACGGGTCAACTCGTAACGTCATTAGCGACGATAGAGGAGAATTCCGGGTGACAAATGTGGCACCCGGTGAGTATGAGCTGCGAGCCCAGTTGCCCGGTTTTCAGACGGCGGTCCGCTCAGGAATCCGGTTGAACGTCGGCCGGTCTCCCTCACTGAACGTTACCCTGAGGGTTGGATCGGTCTCCGAAGAAGTGATCGTCACCGGGGATGCACCGCTGGTGGACACCCTCACATCCACTGTTCGCGAGCTGGTGGATGACCGAAAGATCCGCGATCTGCCCTTGAACGGAAGGAGCTTCGACCAGCTGGCCCTGTTGCAGGCTGGGGTGGTGGCCCACCGCGGGCATTCCAATCCCAACGCCAGCGCCAGCACCGCCAGCGGCTTCCGCTTCTCGGTGGGGGGCGCCCGGCCCACCGCCAACAGCTTCGTTCTGGATGGCACCAATATCAACGATGCTCAAGGGGCCACTCCAGGCAGTGCCAGCGGTGTCAACCTGGGTGTTGAGGCCATTCGGGAGTTCGAGATCCTCACCAACAGTTTCGACGCCACCTTCGGCAGGAGTGCCGGGGCCATCATCAACGTGGTCACCAAGAGCGGAACCAACCAGTTGCACGGCTCAGTTTTTTACTTTCACCGCAACGACAACCTGGATGCCCGCAATTTCTTTGACCGTTCGGGAGACACACGTGCCGAGTCCAAGCCTGAGTTCAAGCGCAACCAGTTCGGCTTTTCCCTGGGCGGTCCCATCGTCGAGGACAAGGTATTCCTTTTCGCCAACTACGAAGGCTTGCGGGATCGTCTGGGCGTGAGCAACCTGGCCTTTGTCCCCAGCGCCGACGGCCGCCTTGGGATCGGCACCGGCCTTGCACCACCCCTGCCCAGCGTGGTGCCTTACCTGGACCTGTACCCCTTGCCCAACGGCGCGGTGTTACCAGATGGGACAGGAGAGTACTTCAGCGGACCCAGTCAGCCCTCCAATGAAGACTATTTTGTCCTCCGCTACGATCACCAAGTTTCGGATGCCGATTCGTTTTTCGTCCGCTACACAATCCAGGATGGGGATCTGAAGCAGCCCGACTTGATAGAGCTCTTCCCGCAGTTGATCGACACGCGGCGCCAGTATGTCACCATTGAGCACAAACACATCTTCTCCCCCTCCCTCCTGAACACGGCCCGCTTCGGCTTCAACCGCTCCGTCCGCATTCAGGACAACGATCTGACTGGGGCCGGTGTGGACCCATCACTTTACCTGATTCCGGGAGGTGATCGTTTCGGCCTCTTCAACTTCTCCACCCAGGTGGTGGGAGGTCCAGCCAGCATCGCCAATCTGGGGACTGGGGGGTTTGGGAATATTTACTGGAACTCCTTTCAGTATGCGAATGATGTCAGCTACACCAGCGGCCGTAATTCCCTTCGCGTGGGTACCAACATCGAGCGCATTCAAAACAATGGGGCCAATGCCGCCTTTGCCGGCGCCCGATACAGCTTCAACACCTTCGCGGATCTCCTGCAGGCCACCGCCCGGACCTTCCAGAGCTACCCCTCTCCCGTCCCCGGCACAGACACTGGGAACTTCTGGAGGGGCATGCGGAGCACCATCATAAGCTTTTACGTCCAGGACGATTTCCGCTTTTCGCCCAATCTAACCTTCAATCTGGGACTACGCTTCGAGCGAATGACCACTCCCGATGAGGTCAACGGATTTCAGGCCCAGATCACCAACCACGACACAGATACGACCATCAACGTGGGAGCTCCCTACTTCGAGAATCCGGGAAGCGTCTTTGGCCCACGGATCGGTCTGGCCTGGGACGTTTTCGGAACCGGTAAGACCTCCCTGAGAGCGGGCTACGGCCGTTTCAACGACATGCTGCTGGCCAACTACTGGGTCAATGCCGTTGTCAACATGCCCCCGCTCAACGCTATTGGCACGAAAGGGGGCCCTGATCCCGCAACATTTCCAAACTACTTTGAACTGAACTCGGTCTTCAACAGCGCGCTCCGCTCCGAGCCCAATGTCAGTCTGCCCACCCGGCAGCAGTGGAACCTCACCCTGCAGCAGGAGGTTATGCCTGATACGATGGTGTCCATCGCTTACATAGGAGCCGCGGGCCGGCACGAGGTGCGAAACTCGGAGGCCAACACCGCCCTGCCCACCGCCATCGTCAACGGCCAGAAGTGCTGGGGTCCCGATTTGTGTCCCATGCGGGCGGGTCGACGGAACAGCTCCTTTGGAAGTCTCCTGACCAGCAGCACCGACGGAAACTCCAGTTACCACTCCCTGCAACTCAACATGCGGCGCAGATTCAGCCAGGGCCTACAGCTCCAGGCCAACTACACCTGGGGCCACGGCATGGACGATGGCTCCCAGCAGTGGGGAACGGAATCAGGCACCAACCCTCAGAACGTGCAGGACTTGCGGGATCGCAAGCTCGATCGGGGAGCTACCGTCTTCGATGTACGGCACAACTTCTCCTTCAATGCCAGCTACGAGCTTCCCTTTGGCAACAACACGACCGGTGCAACGAGACTGCTGGCTGCCGGATGGCAGATCAATACCATCCTCAATTTTGCTAGCGGCAACCCAGTCACGGCAGTCACCAGCTTCAACCGGGCCAACAACATCGAGATCCGCAGCCCCGACCGGCCCAACCTGAGGGCGGGGGCCAGCAATAACCCGCAAATCGGAGATCCCAATCACTGGTTCGACGAAACCGTGTTCGAGCTGCCCCCCCAGGGGGTGTTCGGAGACCTGGGACGCACGACCATGCGGGCCGCTGGCTTTGCTCAGTGGGATTTAGGTCTGTTCAAGACCTTCACCCTGTCGGAAGAGGTGGACATGCAGTTCCGGACCGAGTTTTTCAACGTCCTCAACCGGGCCAACTTTGGGGAGCCTCAAAACGGTATCTTCAATAGCGATGGCTCGTTTCGCAGCAATGTCGGTCGCGTCACCCGGACCACCTCTACCTCGCGTCAGATCCAGTTTGCATTGAAGATCATGTTCTAGACGCAAAGTGTGAGTCCCCCCCAGGGGCCAATCCGTTGAGCAAGAGGGAAGCGCAAGCGCTTCCCTCTTGCTGTTTCTGGTGGAAAAATTTATGGTTGATGGAAATGGGAGAACCGATTAGAAGCCTGTTTCAATCACCTGTTAACCTGGGCCCACGGCTGTGGGCCCCTACATGCCTTATCCTTATCCTTTCCACCTTCGTCAGCGGGCAGAGCCTTGAGAAACCAACCCTTTCCCTGGGCGAGGCCCTGGTTCATCCCCTGGAGGAAACCCGCCTTTCCCTCCAGCTCTCGGGAGTGGAGGGAAAAGCCATCGTTCACCTGGAGCTAAGAATTCAATTCTCCGCTGTTCCCCTGCGCTTTGTCCGAGTGGAAAGAGACGAAGCCAAAAACAGCCTTTCCGTCCACACCAAACTGGAGACGGACCCTCAAGATCAGGGGCAACAGGCAACCCTTTTGCTGGAGGTGGATTCCCTCGAATCCTTATCTGAAGGGGAACTGTTGCAACTTATCTTTGAAGCAACCGATGAGATCTATGAAAATGAGGTGCTGGTCATTAAGATTGTTGAGGCTTCCCTGAGGACGGCCGGTGGAGAGCAGGTCGAGGGATTGAATCTGGAGGACGGAAAAGTCATCATCTCCATTCCCCTGTTCTCTTGTTTTTTTTATATGCATTAAAGGAGGTTCATTCATGTCCAAACGCATCGGGTTGTTCGTTTTCTGGTCGGCACTTTGGGTCTTTGGTGTTCCCGACCTTTTGGCACAGTGGAATCCCCCCTCTGAGGTTTCGCGGGAGAGCATCCTGGAATCCTCCAAGACCATTCTGGGACGACCCGACATTCCCTTAAAGGTCCGAGAGGAGATTTTCCGGATCCGAGCGGTAGAAATGGATTGGGATATGGGAGCCATGGTGTATGAGCCTGAAGACCCTTCCCAAATCCCCATCGGACCGGATGGGAACAAAATCGGAGCCTTCTTGCTTCACGGGGGATCGGGCGATCACCGCTCCAAAGACGATGTGGCCCGTCTGCTTGCCGGCAAGCTCGGCTTCAAGGTGGTCAGCATGACCTATCCCGGTCGGCTCTATTTGCTGGATCCGAGCCGCAACTGGCCCGGAGATACCATCAATCCGGACGGGACTGTGCGAACACCCATCTGGAACAAGGACAAGTTGATTACCCACGACCAGTATGAAGTAGTGGAAGACAAGTCGATGATGGAACGCTACGGGACCACCATCCTGGCCTGCGCCAAGGAGGGCACCGAGTTCTACGATCGGATGGCTGGCTGGCCCATGGCTTTTGAGGAAGCCGGACGTGACCTGATGAGTCGGCACTTCCCGCAAGACGAGTATTCCATCTATATGCATGGCCACTCCACAGGAGGTCCCTTCGCCTTCATGCTCACCCAGCGGGTCGCCAATATCGCAGGCATCATCGGCATGGAAAGCTCGCCTTTTGGCTATATCTATGCCCGCCAGATCAACCAGAGCTGGCATCTTCCCTTTAACTGCTTGAAAATTCGTACCTGGCGCGACATTGCCCGCTACGCAGGTCCGGAGGCACTGGGGGCCGATGGTCCGGAGGCTTTGAAGCGTTTGCCCATGCTCATGGAAGAAGTTTTTGAGAAGTGGGCCAAGAAAAGCAACACCGTTCAACCTCTTTTCAAAGCGGAATATCCGATCCACCTCAATGGGGTCGAGGCCCTGGCCGCTTCAGCTCAAGCCACAGCCCGGCGCTTGAAGATGAATCCTCAGGAAACCGACGATTTGGTCCGGCACTACAAGAACTACACGCGAGAGTTATCCGGTGAAGGAGTCCGGCCCTTCCCACCGGCCATCCTGGGCACGGCCCAGACCAGCCGCGACCACAGCCCCAAAATCTACCAGGAGGTGGTGCTTCCCATGTTTGCGGCCATGGACCCGCCCCCAAAAGTCAGTTGGGTCCGATTCGGAGCCGGCGTTCACGGCTACAGCAGTCCTGAGCCGGACCTTCCCTTGGGTATAGCACCAGCTGTGGCGCAACTCTGGTACGACGCCATCATGGGAGGGTACTACCTGACCGCTGACCGCTGATCGCGGAGGACAGACAACTGACAAGCGACAGGAGACAGTCAGAGCCGCAGGCTTTAGCCTGCGGGCATACCAAGTTCAAGCGGACCTGGCCCGTGGGCTAAAGCCCACGGCTCTGACTGCTATTAGCCGCCAGCGTGCCTAGCGCGCCTTACCTTATCTTTCAAAGCTGTAACGGAGCTGGTAGCCCACCGGATCCATCCCCAGTTCCTGGGCATACTCGTCGCGCAGGTAACGGATC
This sequence comes from Acidobacteriota bacterium, assembly GCA_036446935.1. Classification (GTDB taxonomy): domain Bacteria; phylum Acidobacteriota; class UBA6911; order RPQK01; family JADFOI01; genus JADFOI01. The sequence continues at coordinate 6,217 of JAZFTY010000548.1, forward strand.
TCCCCTCCCATGACCGTCAAGAGAGGATAGATGTGATCGATTTCCTCCACAGGCACCGAAAAGTAATCCTGGTTGAGCACCAGTAAATCTGCATACTTACCGGGCTCCAGGGATCCCAATTCATCTTCCTTCATTAAATACTCCGAACCCCAGGCGGTGGCCATCTTGAGCACCGTGTTCCGGTCTACCGCCTGGTCCGCGGCAAGGATCAAACCCAGCTTGTTCCTGCGGGTGATAAAGGGCGTCATCAGCGAAAAGAGGCCATCGCTGACTCCACCCTCGCCTTCCCAGGCCACCTTAATCCCCGCCTCTAGGGCTCTTTTGGTGGGCATGACCCATCCCTGGTACTTCTCAAAGCCGTATTTTTGAATCCAGGGCAAGCTGCGGCTCAGGGCGGCCGAACCCATGCCC
>JAZFTY010000549.1:0-2054 GCA_036446935.1 Acidobacteriota bacterium
GAGCGAAGTCGGTATTGAGGGTGAGGTCCAGGGCCAGCGCCGGGGTGAGTGCCCACTTCAGGTCGACGCCTGCATTCACGTCTGCATCGACAGAATCTGCACCTCGGGCTCGGTCCACCTCAACCAGACCATAGGGAATGACCTGGATATTGCGTTCTGACTTGGTGGCAGACATTCCTTCCAAATGACCGTAAATAGCGGTCCGGGTGACGGGGACTCCGGGAGGGATGGGGGCCCACATAGCCCTCTCGTTCTTCTGTTTGACCCAGCGTTCGATATTGAGACCCCAGGTTTCCTCACCACCTGACGAGAAGCGAAGGATACGAAAGGGAATCCGTATTTCCGCACTCCAGCCATCCTTCTGCAGGCGAGTCCGCACATCCCAGACCTCATCCCAATTGGAGTGCCAGGCCTCGTTGTCAATCTGAGCATCCTGTTTGGTTCCCAGCGCATTGATGGTGAACACGTATGCGCGGCGATGATCGTGAAAGGTATCGATCAGAAAGCGAATGATGTCGTCCTTGGCCCACACCTGGTCATCACGAAAGCGAAGAACGTTGCGAACCACGGTCGTGGGATCTGTGTAATGAAGATAAGCAGCAATATAGAGGGAGTCGGAATCGTAAACGATCCGCACTTCGGTCCGCTCCGTTGCCGGCTGACCCGAGTCGGGGACCTGCTGAATGAACTGGTCGATGACGGGTGCCTTCTCCCAGACGGGATCCGATAGATCCCCATCCACAATGGGCGGGGTGTCCACAGAAGTAGCCTGATAGCGATATTCTCCATGCTTTTCCTGCACAGCCTGCCCGGTGGCAAGGGAGAGGTTGCAGCTCACTATCCCCAGAGCCAGGGCCAAACGGAATAGCCGAAGTGAATTTCCTGTAGTCATTAAAGGTGTTTTTACCTGCTCTCTGGCCGGGACGATGCATCACCCCGGTTTTAAGGGTTGTTTTGTCGATCCTCGTGTTCCCGCACCCGCTGGCGTGCCGCCTCGGGGGACTCGAGCGCCGCCGGAGGATCCGATTTGATCATAATAATCCATCCGGCCAGTGGTCCCGGGGTTTGAGAGCGTGCCAGGTGCAGGATCTGCTGGAAACCCTGGGTCGTGAGCAGACCCACGCGTGCCCCTTTACCCTCCAGCACCGCATTGGTGGCCACCGTGGTTCCGTGCATGAGGTGAGAAATGTTGTTGGGTAAGACTCCATTTTGCTCCAGAATGCGTTGGATACCCGCCAGAACTCCCTGGGAAGGGTCGCTCGGTGTGGAGGAGATCTTGACTCGGGACAGATCACCCGTCTCCTCATTGACCAGTAAAAGGTCAGTGAAGGTGCCGCCGACGTCGACTCCTAGACGATAGGTCATCGTCTCCACCTATGTGAAGAAACAGGGCTGCAAAGTTGGGAAAGTGGGTGAGGAAGAGGGAGCTCAAATTTCAATGTTTTGAACGAACTCGTTGTTTTTGATCGGTCAGAAAGCTCGTCAGGATCGTCAGAGTTCAGACTTACTGTCAAGGTTCTCCTTTAGCCCGCATTTCTCACACCCAATCTACTGCGGCGGCGGATATGACCGAGTCTGCAGTGTTCCGCTCGGTCGGCCTCCTCAACGTACCATACAGTACGTTTGCGGGGGCCTCCGTCGCGCGCCTTGTATCCACGGCCATCTCCACCGCCTCGCTACGATCGAGTGTGAGAATTGCGGGCTACATGCACGGGTTTGATCAAAAGCACGTTGATGACGGCGATCACCGCGACCCCCGTCACAATCATAAAGGGGATCAAGTAGGTGCCCGTATTGGTTCTGAGCTGGCTGATCAGTACCGTGCCCAGGGTACCGGCCAGGGAATCCACCAGAGTGATCACTCCTAGAATCTTACCCCGTGCCCGTTGCCCGAAGCTTTCAACGGTCACCAGCTGGATCATGGTGAAGCTGCCGCCCAGCCCCAGGCCAAAAAGGGCGGTAAAAACAACCAGCCGAGGAACGTTCCGGGTGAGCTCAAACGGGAAGTCGGTGCCGCCCGGCTCAAACAGTGTCAAGCAGCCCAGCAGGAGTAC
>JAZFTY010000550.1:0-2713 GCA_036446935.1 Acidobacteriota bacterium
GAGGTTGGCTTCAACCCGGCCAGCATGGCCATACTCATCCCCAATGCCGCCGTAGGGATTCTATTTCCCTGGGCCGGGGCATCGGCAGGTACGGCCTTCGCCTCCGGCTTCCTGGACATGAAAGAGATGATCAAAGTGGGAGTGGTGGCCTCGCTTCTGATCTTCGTGATCACGACGCTCGTTCATCTGCTTTTCGCACCGATACTGTAGCCGGGATTAAACATAGGTTCTCGTTGCGAAGCGGGGTGGGGGAGTTCGGTGCCAGCCCCAAAAATTCTCCTTTGAATTCAGGGGTTTCCGCCAGAATTCTGGGCCTGTCCCCAGAAACAGAAACAGCCAGTCCTCTCTTCCGGTCAGCTGTCTGTTGTCTGTTGTCTGTTGTCTGTTGTCAGAAGGCCCCCGATGTTTCGTGGACGACCTGTCCTCCCATAAGAGTCATCACGACCCGAAGCTTGTCCAGATCGTTCTCGGGAAAGGTCAGAAAGTCTCCGCCCAGTACGACCAGATCGGCCAACTTCCCGGCTTCGATGGAACCGAGAGTATCTTCCTCCCCACTGTAGCGGGCGGCCCAGATGGTGTACATGCGAAGAGCCTCTTCCCGACTGACTTTCTCATCCGGGTCCAGTTGTCGACCCCTGTCATCCAAGCGGGTGATCCATTTCATTATGTTAAACAGGGGTGCGGCGGTGCGAGGATTAAAGGCGTCGGCTTCGGCTGCCGGCTTGAGTCCGAAATCGATCAAGGATTTGACCGGCTGCATTTTGTACACTGCGTCCATGCCGTACATTTCAACCAGGTTGTCATTGCTGTAAAGGGCTTTGGCGTAAACGCTGGGGATCACGTCCATCTCTTTGAGCAGTTCATAGTGCTCCGGCTTCCACATCAGGCCGTGATCAATGGCGAAGTGACGGCCTACCAGGGACCGCTCACGATGGGCCTCCTCAAAGACCTCCAACATCAGGGTATTGCTCAGGTCACCACTGCTGTGAAGCGAGGAGACCGTCCAACCGTAACGATTGGCCAGGATGATGCTCTGCCGGTCACTGGTGGCCAAATCACCGCTTTCTTCCCACTTGTTCATGCCGAAAGGTCCGTAGGGATCTCCCGGCAGGGTTTTGATTTTGGCTTGAGTGGTGGCCGAGGACCCGTTGCCGGCAGTGCCGTCCACAACCTGGACCGAGGTCCCGATGATCTTGAACATGTCATTTCCAACATCGGTCAGATTTCCCAACCTCTTCAAATACGCCTCCGCAAACCCATTTTGGCGCAAGAAGTGGTGGGCCACGCGAACTCTCATGGTCAGTTCATTTCGCGTCATTAGATCCCGAAAGACAGTCACCTCCAGACCGCCGGCCCGTCCCATCAAGGTGGTTAATCCCAGGCGATTGTGGCGGCGAAAGGAGTCCTTCTGAGGTTCCAGCAAAGCCTCCACCTCCGGCCAGGGTTTCAGCTCGTAGGTGGGAACCCCGGCAGCCGCACCTCTCAGGTGACCGGTCCTCTGCCCCTTCTCGTCTGTGACGATACCCGGTATCTGGTCAGGAACGTGCTTCAAAACCAGACTGTTGGCGACAATCTGATCATTCATGGCCTCGATGTAGAGTGGATTCTGGGGAGCCACTTCATCGAGAAGTGTGACGTTCAGCTCATGATTCACGACGGGGTTGCTCGGTCCGCTCAGTGCAATGAGTTCTCCGGGCTTGGCCTGGGCCACGCGGGCCCGTAGCCCCTCCAGCGCCGTCTCCAGGGTTTCATAATTCAGCTCTTCCTCCCGGGCCTGGCCCGGAACGCGAGTCACCCAGGCGGAATGCAGGTGGGTATCCATAAAACCGGGGACGACCGTACGGCCCTCCAGGTCGATCCGCCGGGTCAGGGGCCCCGCCATAGCCAGAATTCTCTGATTGTCTCCCACCGCCAGGAACTTCCCGTCTCGAACAGCCACCGCTTCAGTAATCGTGAACTGCTCGTCAACGGTCAGAATCTGACCGTTGTAAAAGACCATGTCTGCATAGGCAATCACCTCAGCAGGTAAGTTTGCCGGGCTCTGAGCCCACCCCAAAGTCATGCTGAGCCAGAGACACGTCCATACCCAAAACACCGTGCCATCCATCCAAATTCGTTTTCTCATTGGCGACACCTCGATCAAATGGTTTTCGTTGCGAAACAAGAAGAATGCAGCTCTCAGGATAGCCCTCTGAACAGTGGAAATCCAGGCCTTTTTGAATTTGACACGGCCGCCTGCTGGCCTTAAGGTGAGCCCAGATAAGGGCATCTCGTTGATCAACGATAAGGAGACTCCAGATATGAGTTTAGATGAGATAAAAGAGAAACTGGCAAGGTCTTGCCGGATCATTGATATGCAAAGGGCCACGGAAAAGGGACGAGGTCACCAGTGCTACCTTCATCCGGATGGTGACAAAATTCTGATACCCGGGCACCTTCACGATTACGGCAAGGCCATTGCCGATATCCAAGGGGAGGACATTGTCACCATGGATTTTGAGGGGAACGTCCTGGAAGGCAAACACACTGAGCCCATGGGTGAGTTTCACGCCTATACTGCCGTATTCCGCGCCAGAAAAGACGTCAAGAGCGTTGTCCACTGTCACCCTCCTTACGCAAATATCCTGGCTGCAGCAGGGAAGAGCATCCTCCCCATCGCCCGTGATGGGTGTCTTTTTCATGAAGGCGTTCCTGTCTACGAAGGATATCCCCT
>JAZFTY010000551.1:0-13706 GCA_036446935.1 Acidobacteriota bacterium
TTATTGGCCAGGTAGTTGTCGAACCCAGGAAACTTCTTTTTCAGGGACTCAACACCGTTTCTCATTTGGGTGGCTTGAAGGCCCTGGGCAACGAGGCCCTGCGCGGTCTTGAGACAGATCAGGTCCTGGAACCCGTAGCAGGGTCTGCCTTTTTTCAAATTGCTGGGTGTGACGAGTCCTATTCGCTTCCAGTAGCGAAGACGGCCCGTCTTGATTCCCAGGATATTGGAAGCATCCCGGGTGCTGAAACAGTTCAGCATTTTATGCGCGTTTCTTTAGTGAAGGCATAATCTCATCTCCTCCAAAAGCCGTGACATTATAGCATGGAGGGATGGTTCAGGATCGCCCGCAGGCTAAAGCCTGCGGCTCTGTTGGAGCCAACGCGAGCAGTCAGAGTCGTGGGCCTACTCCCACAAGGGTTTTTGGAAACGATGAGTCTGAAGAAATTCCTTAATCTGCTGATGGGTCGCTTCCGTAATGAGCCCTTGCTGTAAGTAGAAAGCGGTGACGTCCAGCAGGTTGAAGACCGAATGGACGGGGGTTCCTTCCTTTTCCAGGAGCTCAGCTCCTCCTTGCTGGCGATTGAAAAACGCGATAATCCTTGCAACGGTGATTCCTTCGCTCTCCAGCCTTTGAAGCGACTTCCACTTGCTCAGACCTGAGGCGACGACATCGTCGATGAGATTGTATTCGCAATCGCCATGATGCTTCTTACCGATCAGGTAGGAGTGTGAAGCGGAACCATAGGCCTTTTCTTTATTGCGCAAGAGGAGGTAGTGCATGGGAGGCCCCGTTTCTTCCCGCCAGGAGTAGAGTACGGTGGACAAAGCCAAGGGTGTTGCGGTATCGGGTACCCCGATGACCGTCTGGGGCAATTGGGGTTTGTCGGTGAGTGCCCGGATTTTCTCAGCGATTTCACCTCCAATCTGCCAAATAAGATCCGCACGCTCGTACAAATTCTCTCTCAAATCCAGGTAGATGGGCGAATTAAGACCGTATTTGGATCGAATCTCCTTACCAAACATAACGATCTTGGCTCGCTTGAGCTCGACTAGCAGGGATTTCTGTTTTTGGGTGAGATCCATCGGTACAACAGATAAGTTAGTCGGAAACATACTTCGGTCAAGAGGGCGAAGCTGCTCCGTCTAGATAATACTGTAAACAATACCAGTTTTCTGCTAAAATCAGCCGTTTCAAAATCATGCGAAATAATCCAAGGGAGCATCTGCTCAATCTGCACCGCCAGCACGTGACGGCATGGGAGCAGAAGAATCTGGATCACCTGAGGGATCTGTACAGTGGCGAAGCAGTCGTGTTCAACATCGTTCCGCCCGCTCGTTTTTCTGACTTCAAGACCTTCGAAAATACCTTACAGCAATATTTTGCTCAAATGAAGGAGCTCTCCATTCTGACTTCAAATATCCAGATTGAAGTCCGTGGTGGCGTCGCTTGGATTACTTCGCAGTATCTCATGGCCTACCATCAGAATGGCCAGTTCGTCCGACAGAATGGGCGTTGGACGGAAATTTATTGCCTGGATGAAACCGATTGGAAACTCACTCATCTCCACTCTTCTCCCGATCCTATGGAACCGTCTTTTCGGGAAGGGGATGGGGACTCGTAGGTGGCCCGATAGAATCCAGCCTGCCCTATTCACCGAACCAGGATATGGGATCCGAGAAAGCAGTGCCCAGTATCAAGATGATCCACCTCTTCGTCGGGATGTTGTTTTTCCTGTTCCTTTTAGGCAATCCCCTGGTAGTCTCGGGGGCCCCCTTACTTCCATTTACTGAGACCGAAGATCTGCTTGTGCTGGATAGCGGAAGTGGTCATCTCCTGCGCATATCACCGGTTGGATTAGTTGGGGTCGAGATCCAGAAGTTTGAAATCCTGGCACTGACCGGTGGAGTCGATGTTCTGTACGAGAACAAGGGGATCGCCATTGATGCGGCGGGAGCGATCTATTTTACAGCCTTTACCGGCTCCCAAGGTGGCTTCTTTGGAGGAGATAACCGTATTCTCAAGAAAACTCCCGCAGGAGTTTTGAGTATCCTCACCTCACAGGCCGATCTTTCGGCAGCGACAGGAAATCCAAGTGCAGACGCCGAAGGGATCACCTTGGGTAGTGATGGCTTTTTATACACGATTGATGACAGCAGCAATGCCCTCCTTCGTGTCGATTCGCACACCGGCAAAGTCAATGTCTTTGTGGATTCAGCCGCCTTTGACTCCGTGGCGGGCTTAACAACCGTTGCTCTCAAGGGTGGAATCGTGGCAGGCCCGGGAGGAATCCTTTATGTTCAATCGAGCGGCACCCCAAACGCAGTGTTGGAGATTAGCCCCCAGGGAACGCCTTCCGTCCTGAGCAGCGGAGACCCTTTCCAAGCCCTGGGTGAATTTATGACCCGTGCCTCAAACGGGGACGTGCTCGTCGTTGACAAATCTCCCGATGTCATTCATCGGATCAATCCAGCAGGAGGAGTTGGCACCTTTCTCTCACAGGCCCAACTGGAAGCAGCCAACGGTGGTGCAGTCACGCTAAGGGGTGGAATTGCCTTCGATAGTGCAGGAAACTTCTACCTTGCAGAATCCGACGCCGGTAACCTCTTGCGGTTCGATCCCAGCTTGAATGGGACGGTGTGGATACCTGCCTCTGTGGTGGTGGCTCTGACCGGTGTCTCGCCGAACTTTAATGGGGGAATCGCCTTCGAGCCCATGCCAAGAACGGTGTTGCTTGCCAATTTCACTAACGGCAACAATGCGGTCTTCAACTCGCGTGTCTATCTTTTTAATTCCTCGACGAAGGCAGGGAACGTGGCTGTTCGGGTCTTCACACTTCCCCTTACGGGTGGGCTGGCCCAGGAGCTGACTCTCACGGCCCTGGATCTGGGCACCCTGGGAGCCAAATCGGGACGCAATATCAGGTTAGCCGAAGATATCCTGAACCCCTTAGGCATCACCACTCCCTACACAACCGACGGCGGTAACCTGACCCTGGAGTTTACGATTCAGGCCGCCGCTGTGCGAGGTGCGAGCCAGGTCTTTTCTTTTGACTTTGGATTCGGAACTCACCCGCTGCAGGAGATCCCCTCCACCCCGGGTGCAAGTCCGACGGTATTGGCTGCCAATTTTAGCAATGGCAACAATTCGGCCTTCAACTCGCGTGTCTATCTCTGGAACCCTTCAACCAGTGCCGGGGAAGTGACAGTGCGCGTCTTTACCCTTCCTCTGGCCGGTGGTTTGGCCCAGGAGTTGACCGCCACACCGCTGCCTCTGGGCACCCTGGAAGCCCGATCAGCGCTCAACATCAAGTTAGCCGAGGATATCCTGACCCCTCTGGGAGTCTTGTTGCCCTATACGATCGACGGAGGCAATCTGACCCTGGAGTTTACGATTCAGGCTGCTGATGTGAGAGGTGCCGCTCAGGTTTTCTCTTCCGACTTTGCCTTTGGCACCTATCCACTCCAGGAGGTTCCGTCCACCCCCAGTGCAGGTCCCACAGTTTTGGTGGCCAACGTCACCAATGGCAATAGTTCGGTGAACGATTCGCGTATTTATCTCTGGAACCCTTCAACCAGTGCCGGGGAGGTGACGGTCCGGGTTTTCACCCTTCCTGTGGCCGACGGTGCCGTCCAGGATCTGGCAATCTCATCCATCACCCAGGCGAATCCTGCCGTGGTCACGACCTCGACCGACCACGGGTTGGTGACCGGTGACGAGATCCGAATCACTGGTGTGTTCGGGATGACCCAGGTCAATGATCGAGAGTTCGTGATCACGGTCGTTGATGCAGACGAATTCTCCCTGAACGGTGAGGACTCAACGGGTTATACTGCCTATGTGATCGGAGGTGTTGTCTCTCTCTTGGGCACCAAGCCACTGGCGCTGGGCACGTTGGGAGCCCGTTCGGCGCTCAACATCAAGCTGGCGGAAGATATCCTGACACCTTTGGGATTCGCACTGCCCTATACGAGAGATGACGGCAATCTGACCCTGGAGTTTACGATTCAGGCGGCCGATGTGAAAGGTGCCGCTCAAGTCTTCTCCTCCACTTTTGCCTCTGGCACCTATACTCTCCAGGCAGTCCCGCCTATTCCGACCCCGGGTGCGACTCGGCTGACAGCGAGTTTTACCAATGGCAACGATGGGGCCTTCGACTCCAGAATCTCCTTGTTTAATCCCTCACTCAGTGGGGGAGACATCACGGTCCGGGTTTTCACACTCCCTCTGAGCAGTGGCACGGCTCAGGAATTGACGATCACCCCGCTGGAACTGGGAACCCTGGAAGCCCGATCGGCACTCGACATCAGATTGGTCGAAGATATCCTGGTTCCTCTGGAGATCACGACTCCCTATACGACCGACGGCGGCAACCTGATCCTGGAGCTTACGATTCAGGCGACCGACGTGCAGGGTACCGCCCAGGTGTTCTCCTCCGATTTTTCCCTGGGTACCTATCCGCTCCAGTAGGGGGAGTAGTCGCCCTACTGGTGTCAGTGTGCTTTGATACACAAAGAAGGGGTAAATGGGAATACAAAGCAGCTCCCGGTCTATCTCCAGTTTCGCTCATGAGAGCGAGGAGGAGTTAGCTGGTTTTCTCGATTTCTATAGTATCGAATGGCGTTACGAACCGGTTTCTTTCCCTTTGAACTGGGATGAGCAGGGTCGTGTCATTGAGGCATTTACCCCCGACTTCTACCTTCCCCAATTTGATCTCTACGTGGAATTGACCACGATGAAACAGAAGCTGGTCACCCGAAAGAACCGTAAGGTCCGAAGGATGAGAGAGTTGTACCCGGACACCAGGATCAAGGTCCTGTATGGAAGGGACTACCGCGAACTTCTCTTCAAATTCGGAGTTATCGAATGATCTTTTTCTCAAGGATCAACCGCAAAAGCACTCCCGCTGCGGTCAAAAAGGTTGTTTTTGACGAGATGGCTATCTCCTCTCGCGTTGAGGAGCTGGCATCCGAGATCAGCCGTGATTACCAGGGAAAAGATCCCATAGTGGCGGGCATTCTCCAGGGGGCCTTGGTATTCACCCGCGACCTGGTCAAGAATTTATCCTTTCCGGTCTTGCCTGATTTTATCCGTATCAGCCGCTACGGCAGGCAATCCCGCACGGGGGAGGTGAAAATTGTCAAGGATTTACGGGAAGACATTCAGGGCAGACACGTCTTGCTCATTGAAGACATCGTGGACACCGGACTCACCCTGAATTACCTGGTTCGAATCCTGCTCGAACGTCATCCTGCCTCTCTGGCCATCTGCACTCTCCTGGATCGTACGGAACTGCGCCTTGCTGAGGTTCCCATCAAGTACGTGGGGTTCAATGTGAATGACGAATTTCTCATTGGCTATGGATTGGACTACCGGGAGTACTATCGAGACCTGCCCTTTGTGGCAACGATGAATCTCGAGGTGGTGGAACCGCAGACGGCAGACGGCAGACCGAAGACCGCTGACCGGCTGACCACCTGACCACCTGACCACCTGACCGCTGACAACTAAAAAGGGGACAGAAGGTCGTCAGGGTCGTGGTTTGATCACAAACTCCACCACCATCCAGGCGATCATTGCCGCCAGGATGATCAACCACCCCAGGCTGGAGACGGGCCACTTCCTTTTACGACCAGCAGCCTCCCCTTGCGACTCCTCCCTGTGATAGTAGCGATCATAACTGTCCCATATGCTCAGGATGGCGGAATAGGTCACGGCAGAGAAGACCGTCAAGACGATCGTGAAGAAAGCAATGAGACCTAGATAAAATCCCCACGACATGAAGGAATTATATCCCCGCCCCTGGCGCACGCATATGTCAGGTGGTCAGGCGGTCAGCCGGTCTTCGGTCCGCTCCCTCATTGATCTGGGTTCAGCCGAAACAGTATCATATCAAGTGTGGAAACCGCCGCACCTCCCCATGAATTAGCCACGAAAATCAAGGCTCTTCAAGCCTCCGTTGAGCGCGTGATCAAAGGGAAATCGGATGTTGTGGAGCTGGCGACCGTCGCGCTGTTGGCGCATGGCCATCTGCTGATCGAAGATGTGCCCGGTGTGGGAAAGACCACTTTGGCGCATGCCTTGGCCCGGTCCTTCGATTGCACGTTTCAAAGAATACAGTTCACGAGTGATCTCCTTCCTTCGGATTTAACCGGGTCATCCGTGTTTAACCAGTTGGACCATCAGTTTGAGTTTCGCAAGGGTCCGCTGTTTGCCAATGTGGTTTTAGCTGACGAAATCAATCGGACGACTCCCAAAACTCAGAGTGCTCTTTTGGAGGCGATGAGTGAAGGGAAGGTCACCATTGAGAACAAGACCTACGAGCTTCCCCGGCCTTTCGTGGTGATTGCCACCCAGAATCCCATCGAACACCATGGCACCTACCCCCTGCCGGAGTCGCAGCTTGATCGTTTTCTGATGCGCCTTCAAATGGGTTATCCCAGTCAGGCCGACGAGAAGGAGATTATTCGCTCTCACATCAACTACGAAACGGCCGACCAGCTCACCCCGGTGATATCGGCCCAGGAAGTCCAGGAGGCCCAGAAGCTGATCGAAAAGGTGGAGGTGGAAGATAGCCTTTTGGACTATCTCATGACACTGGTGGAGGCTACTCGAAAGAGCGAATTCCTGACCCTGGGAGTCAGCCCTCGGGGCGCCATGGCACTGTACCAGGCCGCCCAGGCGAGAGCCTTTACCCAGGAGCGCCTTTACTGCATACCCGATGACTTCAAGCGACTGGCCGTACCTGTCCTTTCACACCGCGTGATCGTCAGTGCCAAGTATTCTTCTCCCCTCCAAAGCCGTGAAGAATCGGACGCCATCATTCAGGGATTGATCGATGAAGTGGAGATTCCACTTTAGGCGCATGCCCGCCTGGGCACAGATCAAGGGCATCAAAGAGTTCTTCTGGCCTTCTGCATTTCTGATTTCTGCCTTTATTCTGGCGGTTTTGAGTTCCATGGCCCGGCGCAGCGGGCAATACTACGCCGCGGGTGCTCTGGCCGTTATTTCCCTGATTTTTGCCTTTGTTGTCTGTGTCACGCTTCTCCCCAGGCTGGTCGCTCGACTCAGGCTGGAATTCTTGAACAACCTACGCTTTTTCCGGTTTACCCACCGGGGAGTCTTCTTCATTCTGATCGTTCTCATGATTTCCTTTGCAACATTCAACACCGGTAACAACTTGCTGGTGCTGATTCTTTCATTTTTGTTGGCTTCTCTGGTGGCCTCCGGGTTGGTGGCCAAACTGGTCCTTTTTGGACTCAAAATCAGTCTCAGTATTCCAATCGGCATCCATGCCAAAAGGAAAGCCATCTTCTTGATCACGCTGCACAATCTGAAAAAGGTATTTCCTTCTTTCGCTCTGAGACTCAAAGGAGAAAAACTGGGAGATGGAGACGTGGAGGGCAACGATTTCTTTGTGCAAGAGAAGATCTTCCCCTATGTTCGAGCAGGCGAGAAGCTGAAGTTGCGGCTGCACTGTGAATTCCGGCGCCGAGGAATTTATCCTTTAAAAGGCTTTGACATCAGGACAACTTTTCCGTTCGGGCTTTTCTGGCGAGGCAAACAATTGGATGCTTGTGGAGACATCGTCGTTTATCCTGAGCTGTGCGATTTACATCCTCTTTTTCTCCAACATCCCTATGTCCAGGGAGTGGAGCACGCTAATCGAAGGGGGTCGGGTAGTGAACTCTACAATGTTCGCTTCTACCAAGGGGATGACGATGCCCGCTTCGTACACTGGAAGGCTACCGCCAAACGGGCGCGTTTGATGGTGAAGGACTTTGCTCGAGAGGAGGAGCAGGTCCCTTTCAATGTGTTCTTTTCGACCTATTTGCCAGATCGGTCACCCTCCAATCTGGAACAATTTGAAAAGGCGGTCTCCTATATCGCTTCTCTCGGCGATTACTATCGAGGGCAGGGGCAAAAATTTAGATTCAGTTCAGGCGAGTTTGAAGTTGCCGTCAATGGACGAACGGAGGAAATTGAGGCGTTCATGAAATACCTGGCCCAAGTACAGCCTGCCGAGCATCCACATTTCGACTCCAGGGAGGCGACGGCGCCCTGCATCGTGTTTTGGGCCGGGGATGCGGAGCAACTAGGCGATATTCCTCATCTGGATTATCTGCAGTTGTAGCCCGGATTATGCATAGGTTTTTGTAGCGAGGCGCAGTCAGAGAAAAGCATGAGTTTTGAAAAGGCTTTCAAACTATCAAGTTACCTTCTGCTGCTCTCGGGTTTTATCGCCCTGTTCGCAAGTGAAGCCCTTGGTTTTGTGGTAACAGCCCTTTATATTCTGGTGGTAGTTGCGAGTTGGAGGGCTCGAATTCTCAACATTCCCAATTGGGTTCAAGGGATCCTCTTTTTTGTTTTCATCGCCTTCTTTGTGTTTGACGCCTTGAACCTTTCCGATTTTGTCAGCGCTACGGTCCATCTGTTGGTCTTGGTCAGTCTCGTGAAACTCTTCACTCTACAGACGGAAAGGGATTCCTGGATCCTCTATTCGGTCTCCTTCGGGTTTCTGCTGTTTGCGTCCGCCTACACCATCTCCATTTCCTTTCTCGCTGTACTGGTGCTGTACATCTTTTCCTCAATCCTGACCTTTATCCTTTTCGAGAGCAAGAAGGCCTACGAGGCCAATCGATCCGCTCATTTTTCACTGAAAGGCTATGCCCAGGTGGCTTTGGGAATCACCGTGCTCATTATCCTGATCTCCATACCTATCTTCGTGGTGATTCCTCGCGTTTCGCTTGGATTTTTCCAACTGGATAGGCCTGTGGATGTCCATGTAAGCGGTTTCTCAGACAAGGTTAACCTGGGTGATATTGGACAGATCCTGGTCAACTCGGAAGTGGTGATGCGAGCGAAGCTCGACACAGCTCTGGAAAATATATCCCCGAAGCTGAAGTGGCGGGGTATTGCTCTGGACTACTACGATGCCAGGAGCTGGTCAAATACGAGGGTGGGTTTTCATCGAATTTATCGAGATGGCAGATTGGGAGGGATCCCTGTCTCCCGGGATCGCCGCAGCAACGAGTTTTTGGTTCAGCAAGATATCCTGCTGGAGCCCTTCAGCAATGTGATATTTGGAGCGCCTCAGATGGTTTTACTGACCGGAGACGTCGTTTCGGGGAATTTCCTCTTTGCCGATGGCAATGACTCGATTGGTATTTATCGGCAGGGCCAAGGGGCTCTCAGATATGTGGTCTACTCAGACCTGATCACGCGGGAAGAGCAATTGGCTCATCCTTCGGAAGTTGCTGCCATCCCGGAGGTTGCACTTCAGCGTTACTTACAGCTTCCCGACCTGAATCCTCAAGTTGTCAGGCTGGCGGAAGAAATGACGGAGAAGCAAGACAGCCATCTGGATAAGGCACTGGCTATCGAATATTTTCTGAAGGGAAACTACGGGTATTCGCTGGATAACCTGTCAGCAAAGGCTGAAGATCCCCTTTATGATTTCCTGATGGAGACCAAAGCCGGGCATTGTGAGTACTTTGCCACTGCGCAAGCGGTATTGATGCGCACCCTCGGCATTCCCACGCGCGTCGTCAATGGGTTTCGCCTGGGAGAATACAATGAGTTCAGCAACTACTTCATTGTTCGACAATCGGATGCACACAGTTGGGTGGAGGGTTACTTTCCCGATCTGGGATGGGTGGAGTTTGATGCCACTCCCTCGAGCGGTTTTGTCGCGCCCAGGCTCTCCTTTTCCCGATCGTTTTACCAGTTTCTCGATGCGATGGATATGTTTTGGACGGAAATCATCACCTTCGATCGAGTGAGCCAGATCGGGTTTTTCCGCTCAGTCCGGTTCAATTTTCGTGACACTTGGACGAGAATCTCTGAGCTTTCCATGGAACTCACGGAGTTCTCCGATTTGGAATGGCTGATTCGTCTCAAGGCCTGGGATGTTTCGAAGGTCTTTTATCTGTTCCTGGGCTCGCTGATCATCGCCATTTTTTGGGCTTTTCGTCGATACCGCAGATATTTCCGGATTCTTTACAAACAGTGGTTTTTCAAGCAGGAAAGCTCAAGGATCGCCCCGGAGTATTATCTGGAGATGCTGGATCTTCTGAATCGCAAGGGATTTGAGAAACAAGCAGCCGAGACACCTCAGGAGTTCGTGAAGAGAATCCAACTGGAGTTTGACCCACCTGAGCCGGCTTTCATCACACAACTTTACTACCGCAATCGCTTCGGGAATATCCCGCTGAGATCCTCGGATCTGTCACAGGTGTACGGCTGGTTGAAGGAACTACGTCGCTAGAAACTTCCCCTAATTACTCGGACAGGCTCGAAACTCCCTGATATAATGGCCTCCTCATGAAAATCGGATTTGTGAGTCTGGGCTGTCCCAAGAACCTCGTCGATAGCGAGGTCATGCTGGGACTCCTGGCTCAAAGCGGAAACGAAATCACCACATCCCAGGAGGATGCCGAAGTGATTGTGGTGAATACCTGTGGCTTCATCGAGAGTGCGAAGCAGGAGTCCATCGACACCATCCTGGAAATGGCGCAGCAGAAAATCAAGGGGAATTGCCGCAAACTTATTGTGGCCGGCTGTCTGGTGGAGAGATATCGAAAAGAGCTCATGGAGCAAATTCCTGAGATCGATGCCGTTATTGGAACCCATGAAATCCCGGATATCCTGAAGGTCTGTGGTGAAGCTCTTCAAGACGGCAGCGTTCCTCAATACCAAGCCCGAGAGCTGTACCTTTATACCGATTCCGATCCCCGAGTTCTGACCACTCCCGGTTACAGTGCCTACGTTAAAATTGCTGAAGGCTGTGATCACCCTTGTAGCTTTTGCGTGATCCCGCAGATGCGCGGCCCCTTCCGCAGTCGCCCCATGGACTCCATTCTGAGAGAAGCGAGCAGCCTGGCGAAGCAGGGGATCAAGGAGCTGAATCTCATCGGGCAGGACACCACTATGTACGGTTGGGATCTGGGAAATCGCCGTGGTCTGGCCGACCTGATCCGGGGACTCGGTGAGGTTGAAGGAATCGAGTGGGTCCGTGTGCTCTATGTGTATCCCAACAACGTTTACGATGAGCTTCTGGAAGCGATTGCCCAGACTCCGTCCGCCTGTAAATATATCGACATTCCTCTTCAACATGCCTCACGAAGAGTTCTCAAGAGCATGAAAAGGGGCGGAAATCGAAGCTCCCTCTCCAGGTTGATCGAGCGGATCCGGAGGGGCATTCCCGAAGTCGCCATTCGCACGACGATGATCGTTGGGTTTCCGGGCGAGAAGGAAGAGGATGTGGATGAGTTGATGGGGTTTGTCGAAGAGATGCAATTCGATCGGCTGGGTGTCTTTACCTATTCTGACGAAGAGGAGTGTGCTGCCTATCCACTCGATGAAAAAGTTTCTGAAGATGTCAAAAAGGATCGTCAGAAGCGGTTGATGGAATTACAGACAGGAATCTCAAGAGAGAAGAATCACCAAATGATCGGGAAGTGTTTGCCGGTCTTGGTGGAGGGATTGTCCAAAGAGAGCGATCTGCTGTGGGAAGGCCGACTATCGACTCAGGCTCCTGATATCGATGGGGTGGTTTACT
Source organism: Acidobacteriota bacterium (assembly GCA_036446935.1). Taxonomy (GTDB): domain Bacteria; phylum Acidobacteriota; class UBA6911; order RPQK01; family JADFOI01; genus JADFOI01. The sequence continues at coordinate 11,561 of JAZFTY010000551.1, forward strand.
TGAACGACGGGGTCAGCGAGCAGACCCGGCCCGGCGACATCGTTCCCGTTAGAATCACCGAGGCTCACGAATACGATCTTGTTGGAACGATTTCCCCGGTGTGATGAGCATGAAGCGGCGAAAACCGCGCTGTCCTACCTGTGGTCAGAAGATCTCTCCAGATAGCCTTTTCATACCCTTTTGCAGCCCGCGCTGTCGCCTTCTCGATCTGGGGAAATGGCTTGACGGAGACTATAGCATCCCGGGTCCGCGGGTCTCTGAAACTGAAACTGACGTGGAGGAATAACCTGGATCGTTTCATTCGCGCCTTTGTCACCGGAGTTGGTGTGGGTTACCTGCCCATTGCTCCGGGAACCTGGGGCTCTCTAGCAGCTCTATTGCTGGTCTTCACTGTTCACTGGCTTTTCCCCCTTCATGAGACGGTCGTTCTAGGAAGTCTGGTGGCTTTGCTGACCTTCCCCGCCGTGGTCTTTTCAACCCGATTCTCTCGTTCCGAAGGTGATCCTGATCCTTCAAAGATCGTCATCGATGAGATTTTGGGGCAAATGCTCTGTCTTCTGTTTGTTCCTGTGTCCGCAGTCTCTTTGGGAGCAGGGTTTTTTCTGTTCCGCTTCTTTGATATTTGGAAGCCCTTTCCGGTCCGCAACAGCGAGAAGTTGCCGGGAGGAATGGGAATCGTTTGTGATGACCTGGTCGCGGGTGTCTACGCCGGCTTGTGCTTGAAGGTTTTGATATGGCTGACAGGCTGAGAGGCGGACAACAGACCACAGACCACAGACCACAGACCGGAAGAGAGGACTGAGCGCTGAGGACTGAGGAGTGAGCAAATCTGGAACCAGGGACTTGAAACCTGGAACTTGGAACTTGGAACGCGGGCGAAGCCTGCTATTTGGAACCTGGAACGCGCGCGAAGCGCGAGTGATATGAGAGTAGAAATCATTGCCGTGGGCTCCGAGCTTCTGAGCCAGGCTCGACTTGAAACTAATTCTGTATTCATTACCCAGAAGCTCAAGGAGTCCGGGCTCAAGGTCATGCGCAAGTTTGTGGTGGAGGACCGTGAAGAGGAAATCCGAGGAGCTCTGGAGAGTGCTATGAGAGGTTCCGAAGTCGTCATCCTAACCGGTGGCCTGGGCCCCACCCATGATGACATCACCCGGGAGGTTGTTTCCAAAGCGCTGGGACGGGAACTGGAACTGGACACCAAGATTCTTGAAGGATTGAAGAGCCGCTACCAACGAGTCGGCCTCAAGATGACCGACAATAACCTTCGCCAGGCCAGGGTTCCTGAAGGGGCTGAGTCCATGGAAAATCCCAATGGTACGGCCCCGGGGATTTTTTTGAGAGAAGGGGAGACGCTTCTCTTCCTCTTACCGGGACCCCCCCGTGAAATGAAGCCCATGATGGGCCAGGTCATGGACTTGATTGGCCGATACAAACAGGTCAGCCGACCCTACTACCGTCAACTGAAGGTGGCCTCAGAAACGGAGTCCGGAGTGGATTCCGCAATTGGCTCCATTTACAACTCTTACTCTTCGATTGAAACCACCATCCTCTCTTCTCCAGGCATCATCGAGCTCATGTTTTACTGGATGGGTGAGGAAAACCAGCAACTGGCCGAAGATCAACTGGAAGAATTGGTAACACGTGTCGGTGAGAAGCTGGGTGATTCCATATTCACCGACCAAGAGGAGGATCTGGAACAGGTGGTTGGACGGATGCTCCGTGAGAAAGGGAAGACGGTTGCCACAGCGGAGTCCTGTACGGGCGGCATGCTTGGAAAGATGCTGACCGATGTGCCGGGCAGCTCGGAGTATTATCGGGGCGGTGTGGTTTGTTACAGCAACGACTTGAAGGCGGGCCTGGTGGGTGTCAACGAAACAACCCTGGAGCGCTTTGGAGCCGTCAGCGAGCAAGTGGCTGCTCAGATGGCTATAGGAATTCGTGAGCGAGCGTGCGCAGATGTCGGTTTGTCGGTTACCGGTATCGCAGGTCCGGAAGGTGGAACAGCGGAAAAGCCTATCGGACTGGTCTTTGTCGGTCTATCCAGTGACCAGGTCCGGGTCAAGAAGATGAGCCTCGGGGGTACCCGTGAGGCCATCCGCATTCGGGCTTCCCGATTCGCCCTGGACTGGCTGAGAAGAAGTCT
>JAZFTY010000552.1:0-3050 GCA_036446935.1 Acidobacteriota bacterium
CGAGCACTTCGTGAAGCTCTTTTCGATTGGTGCTCTTGATCAAAATCTGAAAGCGGTAATCGCCCTTGAGTTTTTCAAGAGGCGCCTGGGCAGGTCCAAGCACCCGCATGCGCCGTTGAGCTGAAAGGCGTGTCCGTTGCCGAAGCAACAGGTCGGCTACTTGCTCTGCCGCCTGCCGGGTCTTGGTCTGGGGTCGCCCTTGGACCAGGAGGTTAGCCAGGGCTGTGAAGGGTGGATACCGAAAATTGCGCCGAAAACGAATCTCCTCCTCAAAAAAGAGCCGGTAATTTTGAGAACGAGCGTGTTTCAGGCTGTAATGCTCCGGATAGTAGGTCTGGATGACCACTTCCCCGGGATTTTCTCCTCTTCCTGCTCGTCCCGCAACCTGGGTGAGAAGTTGAAAGGTTCTTTCCGAAGCTCGAAAGTCCGCCATCCGAAGAGCTTGCTCAGCCGTTAATACTCCCACCAGCGTGACGCGCGGGAAATCATGTCCCTTGGCGATCATCTGGGTTCCAATCAAGATATCGGTCTGACCCGAACCGAAAGCTCCCAGAATCCTTTGGAGACTCCCCTTCCTCCGGACCGTGTCCCGATCCAACCGGGCTATGGCTGCTTTGGGAAAGAGGCCTTCCAGGATCTCCTGAACTTTCTGGGTTCCGTGACCAAGGAAGTGAATATACTCGTTTCCGCAGGCTCGACATCGTTGGGGGACAGACCTCAAATACCCACAATAGTGACAAAGCAAGCGCTTGGAATCATGGTGATAGGTGAGACTGAGGCTACAGTTCTCGCACATCTCCGTACTCCCACAGCTTCGACACAGCAGGGCCGAGGCGTATCCCCGCCGATTCAACAAGATCAGGACCTGTTCCTTGCGATCCAACCTTTCGTCGATGGAGTCCTGGAGCTGTTGGGATAGGACAACCGCTTTGCCTCGCTTTTGAAACTCGACCCGCATGTCGACCACGTGTACGGTTGGAAGAGGACGTTCCAGAATCCGTGAGTTGAGAGCCTCGTACTCGGGGCCTCCACCATGGACGGAGTTATAAAACGTCTCCAACTGAGGAGTCGCACTACCCAGGATCACCAACGTTTGTTCGAGTTCTCCCCGTTTGAGGGCCACGTCACGAGCATGATAGCGCGGCAATTCCTCTTGTTTGTAGGAACTGTCGTGCTCTTCATCCACAATGATGATTCCTAGATCAGCGAGTGGGGCAAAAACGGCTGAACGGGTTCCCACCACTACATGGGCCTGGCCTTCCCGGATTCTCCGCCATTGATCAAAGCGCTCTCCTCCCGACAGGGCACTGTGTAAGATGGCCACCTCTTCTCCAAACCAGGCTCGAAAATAACGGGAGATTTGAGGAGTCAACCCGATTTCCGGAACCAGAACCAGCGCCGATCTTCCGCGAGCCAGAGTACTGGCGATGGCGTTCAGGTAAATCTCGGTCTTCCCGCTTCCCGTAACACCATGGATCAGCATGCTGTGAAATCGGTTCATGGAGAGGTGCTGATCAATTTTTTCAAAGATTCGGCGCTGATCCGTGTTCAGTTCGTGCTTTTGGACTTCCGGAGAGGTCTCAGAGTGAGCCCAGGGGGAACGATAGCTCTCAAGCTCTTCCATTCGGATGGTCCCTTTAGAGACCAGGTTTTGCAGTACCGATGCACTACACCCCACCTCCCGTAAAAACGGCTGCACCGCCACCGGGAGAGTCCTTTCACTCAACAGCTCAACAACTTCCTTCTGCCTTGCCGTCAGTTTGACCTCAACAGAAGTCATCTCCACCACGGCCAAGTATCGCTTGGTCGGCCAAAATTTCTGCACCGGTTGGTCTTTATCCAACGCGACCTTCTTGGCCAACAACCCGGGTGGCAACATCACTCGCAGCGCCTCGCCTGGCGGAGAAAGATAATAAGAAGCCACCCACAGCCCAAGTTTGAGCAGTGACGGTGAGATCAAAGGTTTCCGGTCCAGAGTCTTGAGAATAGGCTTGACCGTCCCCTCCCGAGATTCCCGATGCACCTGGGTCACCAAACCGACCAGATGACGGGCACCGAAAGGCACCAGGACACGACACCCGGGTTGAAGCTCACCCCCGAGGGAATCCGGGACAGAGTAGGTGAACGTCTGGAAGAGAGGAAGAGGCACGGCCACATCGGCAAAGAGAGGATTCATCTAGCTATTCGGTTCCCGCCCGCTCCTGTCCTATGCCAGTTCCTTCAAGCGCACCTGAACGGCCTTCATATCCTCCCATACCTGACGCTTGGACGAAGGATTGCGAAGCAGATAAGAAGGATGAAAGGTGGGTATCAGGAGACTGTTTTGAAATTGAAAGAATTCTCCCCGGAGCTTGGAAATGGGAGTCTTCGTTTGCAGCAGGAGCTGAGCAGCATGCCTGCCTAAAGCCACAATAATCCTGGGCTGGACAGCTTGGATTTGTTGAAATAAGAAGCCTTCACAGGTCTCCACCTCATCCGGCTCTGGATCGCGATTACCCGGAGGACGGCATTTTAAGATGTTGGCAATGTAGACCTCTTCTCGGGTCATTCCCATGGCTTCTATGATCTTGGTCAGGAGTTTGCCGGCCCTCCCCACAAAGGGCATTCCCTGAGCATCTTCGTCGGCCCCCGGAGCCTCCCCCACAAACATCAGATCAGCTTCCGGATTCCCTACCCCAAATACAATGGAATGGCGCTTTTCCCACAGCTTGCAACGCCGGCAATCACCGATTTCCTCACGGATTTCCTCGAGCGATCGGGGAGAGTCGTCTGTTCCCAGGTTGAGATGGGTCACACCTAGATCCGAAAAGAATTTGAGTTGCTCAACAACCTCACGCATGATTCAACAGACAACAGACAAACAATAGACCACCTAGCAGACAAGACTTAGAACCCGTTAAGAAGCGTTAAGCTTCTTATTCTTCTGGATTCTGACTTTCATCTTCCATCTTCCGCTCTGTTGTCTGTAGTCTGTTGTCTATGCTTAGTTCCTGAGTATAATTCGCGGACCTGACACCCAACTCATCCAACAAATGCCCCTGATCTCTCCA
>JAZFTY010000553.1:0-15889 GCA_036446935.1 Acidobacteriota bacterium
CGGCCTTTAAGCGGGCAGAGAACGCGCTGTTGGCTAATCTGAGGGACAAGCCCAGCGATGGGCCTGTCTCGCGTCACTTCAACCGACCGTTATCAGTGGGGATTTCCCGCCTATTGGTGAAATACCCGGTCACCCCCAATCAAATCTCCCTGTTTTCCTTCCTGTGTGCGATGCTGGCCGCTGGTCTGTTTTCTGTGGGGAGTTATGCCATGCTTTTGCTGGGTGGTTTGCTGACCCAGTTCACCTCGGTGATCGACGGATGCGATGGAGAAGTAGCGCGGCTCAAGTTCCAAAGCAGCGATTACGGAGGATGGCTCGATGCGGTCCTGGACCGTTATGCCGACGCAGCCCTTCTTTTTGGCCTCACTTGGCACGCCTACACAAACGATATGGATAGCCTCATCCTATTGACTGGATTTCTGGCCATTACCGGTTCCTTCATGGTGAGCTATACAGCGGACAAATACGACAATCGCATGCGCGGCCGTTGGGGCAAGAGACTTCGTGTGGGCCGCGACCTCCGTCTCCTGCTGATATTCTTAGGTGCCCTATTCAACCAGCCTTATTTGGCGCTCTTTGTGCTTGCCATTGTGATGAACGGTGAAGCCATACGCCGTGTCATCGTTTGCCGCGATCGTGGATAGCATAGAAGGCGCAAAAATAAGAATCAAAGCGATGATTGCGGGCTCCGAGGTTCCAGAAGACCCTCACCATGCCGAAAATACCCTTGAGTGGCTGTTCAGGTTCGATCCCAAAGCTGACGAAGCCTTGCAAATTGCCGCTCTCGCCCATGACATTGAGCGGGCCGTCACAGCGCGAAAGGTGCGTCGCTCTCATTATGACAATTATGACGCCTTCAAGGCTGCTCATGCGCGTCATGGGGCTGATATTCTGGGAACGATCCTGGATGAGTGCCGTGTAACCAAAGCGATGGCTGACGAGTCTTGCCGGTTGGTGACACTTCATGAGGTTGGAGGTGATCCGCGTTCTGACCTGCTCAAAGATGCAGATAGTATTTCCTTCTTTGAGGTGAACATGCCTTTGTACTACCAACGCGAAGGCTGCGTGGAAACCAAGAGCCGTTGTACGTGGGGCTATCAACGACTCTCATCACGGGCAAAAACAATCGTGGAAAGCATGAGTTACGACAACGAGGACCTGACAGGCCTACTCAGGGAGACAATAGGTGAAGCCTGTCTAAAAGATTAATGATGCTCCCGCCTTGACTTCACGAATGTGAGCCAAAGTAGAGACAGAGTTACCGTCCCCAAGATGCAAGAACGAACACAACACTGTCAACCTTCAACTTACTTACTTCTTCATGCGTAAGTTGAATCCCGATGGGAAAATCCTAAAGTAGAGATCCAGGACAAGGACCCAGTCAAGGGGGTGTAAAACCCCTTACTCTGTCCAGGCTTACGTAAGGCAGCACAGGGTTTGCGGGTTTCCATTTCCCGACTGGTGTGAAAACTGGTGGGAGTTGAACCGCCTTTTTGCTTAGGCCCATGACTATCTGTAGAAACCACCATGGCACGAATGCGTTTGTCTTGCTACACTTACCCCGTTCGTGCGCCTGTAGCTCAGAGGATAGAGCTGGGGGTTCCTAACCCCTGTGTCGCAGGTTCGAGTCCTGCCAGGCGCACTTTTACTTCGACGATAGCAGAAAGGAATTTCCGTGGCTGCAAAACGACTGACTCGCAGAGAAATTGTCCAGGAAGACAAGATCCAGGCCGCTCTCTCCGGAATTTTTGCTTGGTCCTCTCAGAACCGCTTCCTCTTGATCGCTTGCTTCTCAATCTTTTTGCTGTCTATCCTGGGCTCCTGGCTCTGGCAAGACTACCGGTCGGATCGCTCCGAAGAAAGTCAGGCTCAATTTAGTGAAGCGCTGAAGATCTACCATGCTCCCGTCGTTGAAGACACTCCAGAGAACTCCGAGGATCCCATCATTTTCGACGAATATATCTTCGCGACAGATGAAGAGCGCCGCGAGAAAGCCCTGGAAGGCTTCACAGCCGTCGTGGAAACCGCTTCAGGCACCCACCTGGGCCTGCTGGCCCGCTATTACAGGGGTCTGCTCAAACAGGAAATGGGCCAGATGGGCACAGCCGAGGAAGAACTGAACTTTGTGGTGCGAAATTCAGCTGAGCCCCAGACCCGGAACCTGGCTCGACACCTTCTGGCCAGCATCGCGGAATCCCAGGACGACCATCAACTAGCCAGCCAGTTACTGGAAGCGATCCTCCTGGAGGACACTGTTTCCTTTCCCAAGGACACGATACTCCTGCGACTCGCACAAAATCATGAGGCAGCAGGAAACGCTGAGAAGGCTCTAACTTTTTATACCAGGCTAACCACTGAGTATCCCACCAGCGATGACTCTCAGGAGGCTCAAAGTCGACTCGATCAGCTTGAGAAGGAGTAGAAGTAGCTGGGAGTTCGGGGACAGGCCCCGAACTCCCAGGCTAGTATTTCAAGATCGAGAAGATATCGAAGCCATCCAGCTTTTCCCGACCCTTAAGTGCTTCCAGCTCCACGACGAAGGCTAGAGCCACAACTTCCCCTTTCAGCTCACGGACCATTCGGGCCGTTGCAGCGGCCGTGCCGCCCGTGGCGATCAGGTCATCCACAATCAACACCCGTTGTCCCGGCTCAATAGAGTCCTCGTGCATTTCCAGGACATCTTGACCATACTCGAGATCGTAAGAGGCGCTGATCGTTTTCGCGGGAAGCTTGTCCTTCTTTCGGACCAGTACGCAACCCGCGTTCAGATTGTAAGCGAGGGTTGGCGCAAAAATGAATCCTCTAGATTCGATACCGATCACCTGGTCAATCTTCTTTTCTTTATACTCTTCGGTCAGGATATCCATCACCGATCGGAGGCCTTCCCGATCCTTTAAAAGCGTTGTGAGATCGTAAAAGAGAATTCCCGGCTTCGGAAAGTCAGGAACCTCTCGGATCTTTTTCTTCAGCTCTTCCATAGCTCACCATCCAATTGAAAACTCTTGATATCCTTCAGGCTCCGCTTCCCCAACCTCAACATCCTTGACGAAGCCCAGGGATGGCCCCTTTTTTATCCCGGTCAGAAATTGCTCCATGGGATCCTCGTCACCTTCAGCATAAACCTCCACCGTCCCATTGGGGAGATTCTTCACCCGACCTCGAACGCCGAGTTGCTGGGCGACCCGATGAGTGAAGTAGCGAAAACCCACTCCCTGTACCCGGCCTGTCACAATATAACGACGAGCGATCATAATGCTGAGGGCTAGCAAAGTGTTTCTTCTTTCTATTCTCAACGCTGTTCCGCAAAGCGAAACAGCGTTGGTCGGGGCGAGAGGATTTGAACCTCCGACCTCACGGACCCGAACCGTGCGCGCTACCAAACTGCGCTACGCCCCGATCGATCAAAACTCACTTAGTTTATAACGCATATCTAACAATGAAAAATCCACCCACCAGAAGAATAGAGAAAAGGATCACCAGTAGGTTAAAGTATCGATCCACAAAGTTCTGTATGCTCGGCCCAAACCACCAGATGAGTCCACCCAACAAGAAGAAACGTGCACCGCGACTTAACACTACAACCACCACAAAGGTGATGAGATTGATCTCGAAAAGCCCTGCCGCAATGGTAAAGATTTTAAAGGGAATCGGAGTAAATCCCGCCACAGCGATGGCCACAGCATCCCACTGTTGGTAAAGGACTTGGACCCGTTCATATTGTTCGCCCACAGCATAAAACTCGACGATAGGCCTTCCGATCAGTTCATAGAACTCCAGGCCCAGCCAGTACCCCAGCAGCGCTCCCAAAGATGACCCCACGGTGCATAGGGCGGCGAAGCGCAGGGCCCGTCGGGGATTTCCTATGGCAAGAGGAATCAGAAGAACGTCCGGTGGGATAGGAAAAAAGGAAGACTCGGCAAAGGCAATCACAAACAGTGTGCGTACGGCGTTGGGCCGTTCAGAAAAACCGACCACCCAGTCATATAGGCTCCTTACCCAGGTGAACGGGTTCAAGGAACGATGTGATCCTTTAGTGCTCACTTTCATAAATACGGTAACGTTTGTTGGGAGCGCGACGGAGCCCAGATCGAGGCGCGACGACGAGTCGATGCCAGAGACATCGGCGAGGAGGAGCAACAAAGAGATGGGCCTGTCCCGCCCCAACCCTTCGGGCGGAAGGGGGTTGCCGGCGATCTCTTTGTCTCTAGTCGTCGCCGATGTCCCTGCATCGTCTCCTCCTCATCTTCGCGAGCTCGCCTTGCAAGCCCCATCCGCAAACGTAATCGTGTTTATGAAAGGGAGTACTTAGCCGCCACGGTTCAGACAGCTCTCTCCTCTGTGCTTTTTATAGCTGGCCAGTGAGCTGTAGTCCGTTTGATCTCGCTGTAAGGGTGTGACCGAAACTTCTCCTGCCCGAATCGCCTCATAGTCCGTGTCTGCCTCAACCATCCACTCACTTTCATCCCGAGCGATCCAGTAATAGCTCCGGCCCCGGGGATCTCTCTTCTCTTCTATCGAACCCTGAGCCGCCTTACTTCCCTGTCGAGTAAAGCGGTAGGCGACCGGATTTCCTTCAGGAATATTGATGTTCAGAAAGGTCCCCTCGGGAAAGGGAAAGAGCTCATCAATGATACGCCGTACGAACCCGGAGGCTGGACCAAAATCGAACTCCCCCTGGCTGCCGACTGATGAGGCGGCAGCAGCGGGAACGCGGTGAATAATCGCCTCCCGTGCTCCTGCGACCGTACCCGAATAGATGATGTCATCGCCCAGATTGGGACCGTGATTGATTCCGCTCACCACCAGATCCGGCAATCGAGGCAACAACTTCCGAAGTGCAAAAATGACACAGTCGGCAGGGGTGCCTGTCAAAGCAAAGTGGTCCTCAGCTACTTTAAAGGTTCGAAGCGGACGATGGATGGTGAGTCCCTGACTGACGGCACTATTCTCTTCAGCAGGAGCAACCACAATCACCCTTCCCCATCCGGATAGAGCCTCCTTGAGTGCCAGCAGTCCTTCCGCCCTCACTCCGTCGTCATTTGTCAGCAATACGAGTCGATCTTGATTACTCATGTTGAGAGAGAGGCATTATAACTGGAACAGCTTGAATTGTAACGTGAGGACGGACCCAAAGAGCCTCCAAATGCTGTTATACTCGATGGGCAGGAGAGAATTACTGAAATGGCCCTTCCACTCCGTGTTTTACTGGTTGAAAAGGACGAAGAAGACCTGGAATTGATCGCTCAGGAATTGGAGCGAGGTGGGTTTGAGGCCGAAATTCATCCTGTAGCAATCGAGAGAGACTACCTCACCCAACTCGAAGCTGGTCACGATATCATCATTTCCAATTACGCATTGATGCAGTTCGACGCCATCCGGGCGCTCGAGATCCTCAAAGAAAAGGGACTGGATACCCCATTGATCGTGATCGGTGGAAAGGTTGGGGAAGAACTGGCAGTCGAGTGCATCAAACAGGGTGCGGCCGACTTCTTGCTCAAAGCTCGTCTGAGCCGGCTGGGACAGGTGGTTAAACGTGTTTTACAGGAAAGCAAGATCGAAAGGGAAAAAACGCAGACCGAGGCTTCTCTGCACAAGGGAGCCAGCCTCTACCGCCAACTTCTGGAATTCTGTCCAGTCGGAATCTTGCTGGTCGAGCAGGGTAACGTCACGTTCGTGAATCGATCTGGAGCCCACCTGCTGGGAGCGGCAAGCCCGAAACAGCTTCTCGAAAAGTCCCTGGCCGGATTCGCTCATGCTGATTCTCGAGAGGATCTGGAAAAAAGACTTCAAGAGAGTGACTTGGAAAGCAACAAGACTACCTTCCTGCGAGAGAAGTTTGTGCGCCTGGACGGCAAGGAAATCAACCTCGAACTGGAAGCGCTGTTGGTCACCAACAGCGGCCATCAGGCGATTCTCCTGGTCATGCATGACATCACCGAGCAGGAAAGGGACCAGGGGCTTCTTCCTCTCTACCTGAACCTCCTGTCACAGGTTCCGGATGCCGTTGTGGCGGTTGATGATGAGCGCAAGATCACCTACTGGAATCGGTCCGCAGAAAAAATGTATGAGGCGCCTTCCGATGAGGTCCTGGGCAAGAAGTTAGATGAGGTTTACGAAAGGCGCTGGGTTGACGAGGAAGATGAAAAGGCCAGTGGAGAGGCTCTGGCCAAATCCGGATTCTGGCGAGGAAAGAACATCCACGTTACAAAAGGTGGAAAAGAGATTCATGTGAGTTCCTCGGTCCGCCTCATTCAGGATAAGACAGGAAAAAGCAGCGGTATGATTTCCATAATCCGTGATCTTACACAGACCAGAAAGACTCAAGATTCGCTCAAGAAAGAAAGAAACTTCTATTCTTCAGTTCTCAACGCTGCTTCCGGGCTCCTCCTGGTCCTCGACAAAGAGGGCCGGATCCTCCTTTTTAACGGGGTCTGTGAAAAGCTGAGTGGTTACTCCATCAATGAAGTCAGACAGAAACATCCCTGGGATTTCTTGCTGTCTCCGGAAGACTCACAGTCCGCCGAAGCCAGCTTCAAAGGTCTCAAGGTGGATCAATTCCCCTATTCCCATGAAGACTTTTGGATCACCAAGGATGCTACTCGTCGCTTGATCTCCTGGTCCGACACGGTTTTGAAGGACGACAAGGGTGAGGTGGCCTGTATTGTCTCGACAGGAATCGACATCACCGAGCAGAAAGAAGCGGAAGAGGCAGATCGGCAGAGTGCCGAATACTTTCGCTCCCTGGTGGAAAACGCTGCTGACGCACTCCTGATTCTCGACAAGGATGGAATCATCCGTTTCGAAAATCCTTCCTTCGAAAAAATTCTGGGATACAAGCCGGAGGAATTTCTGGACAAGAATCTTGGTGAACTCGTTCACCCCGACGATGCACCCCTCTTGAGCAAGGCTCTGGACGGGGTGAAGAAACGGCCCGATTCCACCGCGTCGATGCAGCTTCGACTTCAGAGCAAGCAGGGTTTATGGGTCACAGTGGAAGGGGTCAGCAAGAACTTTCTGAAAGACCCGGCCGTCTCAGGTATTGCTGTCACGGTCCGAGACATCACCCGGCGCAAGAAGACAGAACAGGGGATTCAGCGGCAGCTACAGACTCTGGGTGCCCTCCACGCCATCGATATCGCTACCTCCAACGGTCTGGATCTCCGGGTCACGGTCAAGGTTATTCTGGAACAGCTCATCACGGAATTGGGGGTAGACGCAACCAGCGTACTCCTGTTCAATCCCCACACCCATAAACTCAAGTACTTCTCTGGACTTGGCTTTCGCAACATTGCTATCTCCCATTCCGAAATCAATCTGGGTGAGGGCGTTGCGGGCAAGGCCGGTTTGGAACGCGAGCTCATTCGCATTCCCGACCTGCGTGATTCTGAAGAGGCTTCGAGGCGGGCTGAGCTTCTTGCTGAAGAAGAGTTCGTGGCCTATTACGCCATGCCCCTGGTGGCCCGTGGTGAACTCAAAGGCGTCCTCGAGATCTTCAATCGTTCCGCTTTGTCGCCTGATCTAGACTGGCTGGATTTCCTGTCCGCCGTGTCTTCCCAGGCCGCTGTTGCCATGGACAACGCCGACCTGATCGCCACCTTGCAGCGTCACAATACGGGACTGGGTTTTGCTTACGATGCTACGCTGGAAGGGCTGTCTTCTGCTCTGGATCTCAGGGAACAGATAAGTAGCGGACACAGTCAACAATTGGCTGAGTGGACATTGAAGTTGGGAGAGACGGTTGGAATGGAGGGGCCGGATCTGATCAATCATCGTCGGGGCGCACTGATGCACGATATCGGTAAAATCGGAGTCCCCGAGAGTATTCTCCTCAAGCCGGGTCCACTCAGTGACAAAGAGTGGGACACCATGCATATGCATCCCCGATACGCTCACCGACTGCTATCCGATATCCCCTATTTGCGTTCAGCCGTGAATATTCCCTTTTGTCATCATGAGAAGTGGGACGGCTCCGGTTATCCGCGTGGCCTGAAGGGCAAAGAGATTCCCCTGGCAGCTCGCGTCTTTTCTGTGGTTGGGGCATGGGATGTGCTGGGCCGCGACCGCCCCTACCGGGAAGCCTGGCCCAACATGAAGATACGGGAACACTTGAAGTCTCAGTCCGGTATCGATTTCGATCCTGAGATCGTGGAGAAGTTTCTCGAGCTGGAGAGGGAAGGCGCCTTCACTCGTGACACCCCCTCAAAAGAATTCATCACCCTGGGAGAAACAACACAAGACAAGCCTGTCGACGAACGGGTAGAAGAAAAGAGGACTGAGGCCGAACCACCCAAGGAGGTGGCCGCCGAACCCGCTGAACCCAAGGAAGAGGTTACCGAAACACTCCAAGAGGAGGTTACCGAAGAAACCACGAAAGAAACCAAGGGAACGGTCCTCGAGAAACTCAAGGGGAAGGTCACCGAAGACAAGCCTGTAGAGGAACGGGTAGAAGAAAAGAGGACTGAGGCCGAACCACCCAAGGAGGTGACCGCCGCCGAACCCGCTGAACCCAAGGAAGAGGTCACCGAAAAGCCCCAAGAACAGGTTACCGAAGAATCCAAGGGAACGGTCCTTGGGAAACTCAAAGGGAAGATCACCGAATCGTTTAAGGGAAAGGTCAGCAAAGAACCTGAGGAGACCGTCACCGAAGAACCTCAGGCGACAGAACCCCAGGAGAAGGTCAGCCCGCGAAAACCCGAGGAGACGGGCCTCAACCCCAAAGAGCTGTTCACCCAGAAAAAGCCTAAGGGATCCGGCCTCAAATTCAAGGAAAAGGTCAGCCTAGAGGAGCCCGAGGAAACCAGCCTCAACTTCAAGGAGAAGGTCAGCCTAGAGAAGCCCGAGGAGAGCGGCCTCAAATTCAAGGAAAAGGTCAGCCCAGAAGGACCCCAGGAGATCGGCCCCAAACTTGAGGAGAAGGTCAGCCCAGAAGAGCCCAAGGGTACGAACAGTGCACCTCCGATGGTATTCTCCGAGCCCCTTATGGGAGCGATGACTCAGGAGCTGAACGAGAATGAAGGAGAGGGGAAGGTCACCGAACGACTCATGGGGATAACCAGTCCGGAACCTCTGGAGACTGGCGAGAAAGAAGGAACCGAAACTTAGAGCCTCGCTTCAGACCTAGCCGGGCGATCTCCACATTCAGACAGACCCACCGATTAGACTCTCAGGCGATGCAGAACGCCGAACTGCTCTCCAAGCTGGAAGAGATTGTTGGCCAACTGGGCCTTGAATTGAGGTGGGACGAAGGGGACTTTACGGGGGGAATCTGTCGTTTTGGAGACAGAAAGATCCTGGTCATGAATCGTTCCCTTCCCACCTTTGAAAAGATTCGGGTCTTGTGCCAAAACCTTTCCCAAGCCGATCTGTCCAAGATCTTCGTGCTCCCCGCCATCAGAGAGCAAATCGTTCGATTTCTCTAATAACACTACTGCCGTTCCTCAATAACCTCGAGCATCGCCGAAACCGTCAAGAGCTTCTCCCTCAGCTTGCCCAGCCGCTTGCCAGCTTCCACCTCTTGCTGGTCCAGGAGCTTCCAGTCCTCAAAAGTCACCACTTGGAGCTTCTTTCCCGCCAGCATCCTGTCCACCGCTTCTGGCCTCTTTTCCAGGTCGACCTTTGCACTCTTTCCTTCAATGTCCTCCAGCATTTTCGCCACCGTTGCCGCTGAGTCGCTCTTGTTGGTTCCGATGAGACCGGTGGGTCCACGCTTGGCCCAACCAACGGCGTACTCGTTGGGTACGATCTGGCCGGAGACCGAATCCGTCACTCGTCCCTCTTGATTGCAAATGATGCCGCGCACCTCATCAAAGGGTACGCCGGGTAGGGGAACGCCTTGATAGCCAATGGAGCGAAAAATGAGCCCTACGGGAATCACCTCGTACTGTCCCATGCCTCGGGAGCGAATCTCGCCCTTCTCATCCGGATACAGCTCGTTCTTTTCGATCTTGACCGCCGTGACACGGCCGTTCTCACCCAGGATTTCCACCGGTGAAACACAAAAACGCAGGCGGACCTTTCTCCTCTGACTTCCCTCCCCTGCTTTTGATTTTTGAGTCAGATACTCCATCCTGCGCTCTTTTCCAGGGGAAGCCTTTGAGGCTTCATCGAGCTCCATCTCCTTGGGATCAACGACCAGATCAACGCCCTTGAGACTTCCGATCTCCTCGATCTCATGGAACGAAAAGGCTGCCTGCTTAGGACCCCGCCGAGCCAAGATGACGATTTCCTCCACTTGAGCCTTTCGCAGTGCCTCCAGAGCGTATCCGGCGATATCCGTATGGACCAGCTCGTCCTGGTCCTTGGACAGGATACGGGTGACATCCATGGCCACGTTCCCCACACCTACGACCGCTGCGCATTTGTGAGACAAGTCGAAGGATCGCTCGATGTAATCCGGGTGGCTGTTGTACCAGGCCACGAATTCTGTGGCGGTGTGGCTGCCTTGCAAGTCCTCTCCGGGAATGCCCAGCCGCCGATCGGTCTCACAGCCGACGGCGTAAACGATCTGGTCGTAGTGCTTTCGCAATTCCTGAACAGAGAGGTTGCTCCCTACCTTGACGTTGCCGAAGAAGCGGAGATGTCGGCTGGCTGCGATCCGTTCATAGACGCGAATGACAGCCTTGATCTTCTGGTGGTCGGGGGCAACTCCGAAACGCACCAGACCATAGGGTGTGGGCAATCGGTCGTACAGGTCAATCTGGACTGTGAGATCTTTTTGCCTCAAGAGGGCGTCTGCCGCATAGAAGCCTGCAGGGCCGGAGCCGACAATGGCCACTTGCAGGGGACGATCTTTGCTGCCCAGGGAGAAAACCTGCTCATCAGTCATCAGTTCGCTTTCTCAACAGAAGATTCACTGGCAGGAAAAATTGCTTTCCACCCAGTTCATCGGATCGTTTTTCCCTCCCCAAGGACCCGTGTAAACGGCTCTTCGGGGATAGGCACAAAGCGGCCACTCGTTGTCCACCACCCCATGGGTACCGTGGATTGCCACCACGAAGTCAGGTGCATGACGGTTTTCCAACCAAGCCACCATCCAGTCCATGTTCGAGATCCTCCGTTTTCCAGTGAACATGATAACGCTCTAATCGTAAATTTTCGGACGCCTAAAGGCAATTAAATTTGATTTTTCATCCTTTGCCTTGCCCGATTGACGAGAGAGCTGACCCTAGAGAGCACGCTCAAACCCTTTCATCCAGCTCTGAAATAGGTGGCAGGGTGAAAAAAGGGGCTAGGAGGTTGGCACTCTTTCGGGTATACTTTCCAAAGGTCTTTCACAGCTGTTCCGTAGGTGGTTCACTACCAAGAAGGCGGGTCGGAATTGCCTCGAAAAAAACAACGAAATAATCATACCCCTCAGCGCAGGCTTGCCACCATCATGTTCACCGACATCGTTGGCTACAGCGCTCTGACCCAAAAGAACGAGCCTTTAGCCTTGGAGATGCTGGAGGAGCATAGACGGATGCTGCGTCCTCTTTTCACCCATCACGAGGGAAAGGAGATCAAGACCATCGGCGATGCCTTTCTGGTGGAGTTTTCCAGCGCCCTGGCAGCTGCTCAATGTGCCATCAAGATACAGAGTACGATCGCTGAACACAATGCCTCCTCACCGCTCGAGAAGGGGTTTCAGCTTCGCATCGGACTGCACCTGAGCGATGTCGAGCATCGGGAAGACGACCTCTACGGAGACGGGGTCAACATCGCCTCCCAGATTGAGCCGTTGGCAGCTCCGGGAGGCATTTGCATTTCTGAGGACGTAGCTCGTCAGATCGAAAACAAGATCGAAGAGCCCCTTTTGCGGCTGGGGAAGAGCGAGTTGAAGAACATCGAACTCCCCATGGCCATTCACCGCATTGTCCTTCCCTGGGAAAGCAATCCTCCTGCGCTCTCACAACGACTCATCTTTTCTCTGATGAAGGGTAAAAACACGGGATCACAGCTGGTGCTGGGGATATTCCTGTTTATTCTGGTGGTCATGGCCTGGCCAAGGGGCAATGACGTAGCCCCCCCCACCATGGTCCCTCTGAAACTCCCTGAGACGGTCGAGCCCTCCGTCCCTAAGGTTTCCTCCAATCTTCGAGCTTTACTGGCCGATGAGTTCTCCCCAACAAGCTTGCGAGTCACCTATGAAGAGATTCACCCCACTCAAGATGGGCCCAGGCTCATGATCAAGGGTACGGGGCAAATCCAGCAGACAGGAGCAGGGGCGAACGCCGGTGTGTATCCCGACCTGAGCCCGGCTGAAGTCGAAAATCTGGTCCGACTTCTTCTGGATATCGAAGCCTGGGAGCAACGGACACCCTGGCGTGAAGCCGCTTCCGACGAAATCCGAGCCTACCTTAGAGTACAGGTAGGAGGTGCATCCTCGGAAATCTGGGAGTGGTACGACAAACTGGATGTCAACCAGCGGATCGTGCAGCTCCTTGATCAATTGAACAAGGTCGCCCTGCTGCAGAAAGACCTGAGGGTACCCAGGAGAACGGGCATCGTTCAAAAGGAACCGACAACCCGGGCAGCGGAAGGCCGCCCACACCCTCCCTCTGCTGTGGACGCAGGGCAGACCCAGCATCCACCTCTTATCCTGACGCCCCAGGCCTCCCATGTTCCAGCAAATGCAGCATCGCCCGGTGCACACAAGAGAGTTCCGGCTCTGCCTCCAGTTGCTGCTGAGGATACGACCGATAACGTAGCGGAGATCACCAAGGCGGAGAAGACCACCAGACCTTCGACCACAACAGAGGAAAAAGTGCTCCGTGCAGTTCCTCTTCAGGACATGCATTCCGAGTTACTGGCTGTGGTCAGGGGCGGTCAAACCGAAAGACTCAACACCCTGATCAAGGCCGGCGCTGACCCCAACACCCAGACAGATGATGAGGTCGCTATCTTGACCGAGGCGGCCATTCGGGGACACACCGGCACGGCACAGCTTCTGCTGGATGCCGGCGCCGACGTCAATGCCAAGGATCCCATGGGCCGGACCGCCTTGATGGAAGCCGCCGGTGAGGGTCACGTGGACACGGTCAAGGTTCTGCTCGATCGAGGCGCCCATGTGGATGCCAGGCAGAACAGCAGCATCCCCCGCTCGATCTTTCGAGCAATGGGCACGGGACTTCGCTTCCTGGGCGGAGCCAAACGATCCGACTCTGCGAGTCGTTCGACCCCCTTGATGATGGCGGCATCAGAAGGTCACCTGAAGACGGTACAGGTCCTTCTCGATCAAGGCGCCAAGGTAAGGGCCAAGGACCATCAGGGACAGACCGCCCTGATGTTGGCGGCCGGTTCCGGTCACACCCAAACCGTCATGATCTTATTGGAATCGGGAGCCAGGGCTGATGCCAAGGACAAAGAGGGACGCACCGCCCTGATGTTGGCGGCCAGCTCGGGCCACACCCAATCCGTCGAGCTCCTGCTCCAAGCCCAGGTTAAAGTAAACGCCAAGGACAAGCAGGACCACACCGCCCTGATGGTGGCCAGCCAGAAGGGTCATTCTCATATCGCCCAACTCCTCCAGCAGGCCGGAGCTGAGGAGTAGGAGCCCTTCGTGCCCGGCACCCGCAGGAGAGCGCTAGAGTGGGCAGCGGATCAGGTGAACACTGCCCCACACCGGCGAGGAAAATTGATGCTGGACAACCTGCTGCACAACGAGCACAGCATTAAACCAGCGACCGGAGTTTCGTGACCTCCGAATAATTTCAACCTCTTGGAGAGTGTGCAGATGGGAAAAGCGGAGATCTACAGGTCCCAATTACTGTCAGACCTCAGCATCTGAGGTAGCCAGCCGGGAGCCAAGGATGTCAGTCTGTCCAGTACACGCTGAAGTTCATAACGATCAGATCATAGCAACGAGTGGTGACCCTTTCCCGCCCCAACGCTATCTTTAAGCCTCAATCTGTCACAGACTTAACAAGAGCTGACCGTTCTCTTGACCCTTCTGAAGGCTGAACTTTCCAGTGAGATGCACAAGTTCGGTTAAGATGTCTTTACAAATCTTTACAGAGTTTAGCCGTTGTTCGTATTAGTATGATCGGCTTTTGCAGGACTTAATCCGACCATTGAGGAGCTAGAATCATGAAGAAAGACAACCGCGGGCCAAAAAAGAAGCCACTCCCGAAGCAACTGCTTGGCCTCAAGGCGAAAACGTCGTGGAGCTGGGGAGAGGGTGTGCCGCGAATTTCATCGCGTGATGGGTTACCAGGGGCCTTCGTACGCCACCCTCTTCAGGTATGCCAGCGGACAGGTCAAGCGGCCCAATGTCCTGACAGAGCGATATGTACAACAGGCGATTGAGAAAGTAACCGCGGAGTTAAGCCAGAAGCAAAACCAACAAGCGCAGGAATCCCGCTTCCTTTTCCTCCCTGCAGGGGAAACACACCGAAGTCACAAACCGGAAAATACGGGTTGGGTAAACCCTTGGACGGGAGCCAGCTCTACACTCGCTCACAGCGGAAGGTGAAGCTCTACAACAAGCTGGATGCCTTGAAGATCCTGGCTGAATACCTGGGCGTCACTGAGAGTATGGCTCCGAAGGTCACGGGGTACCTCAAGACGGGCATTAATCGGGAGCTATCGGAGCCGCCCGGCAATCACCGTCGAGGCTGAGCCAGAGCGATGACATTCGCAAGCACACTCCTTTAATGTTCATTAGTTACCCAAGCACAATCCACTGATGTGCTGTCAGTGGACCTTGACCCGAAGCGCGGGGATTGACGACCCGACCCCGCTTGCCGGGGCCATCTCGTCCTCTTGCCGCTGAGCGAAAATCATTAGTCCGATAAGCCGACTATACGGCCATGTGACGATTCGCTTTAGCGTAAGGCCTCCAATTTGATTTACGTCTCTCAGCCCTGAGGGTCACATGGCGAAAAGCCAACGCAAGGGTGAGTGTGAGTGGACGCTGAGAGCGTGAAGAAGGAGTGTATTGTTAGCAGTCTGTATGTGACGTGAAAGTACTTAGTTTGCAGGGCTTTGGTAAATTACGGTTAGCTGCCTCACGACTCCAGGTTATGTGTAGTTAATCTTCAGTCTTTCCCATTATTTTTTTAATAGCGTGCAACTCTTTCATTATTTTTTTGCTGGCCATGGCGTTCTTATATGCCATTACAATCAGCTTTACAGATACAAGGAAAACACCCGCTTCTAAAAGCAAATCGTGCGTAAATCCTTTAGTCAATAATGCTGCGGCAAAAAGGCCAAAAGTAATAGCAATGATTGGCACAGTTGGAGCCGGTCCGTCCCTTCTTCCTTGGATTGACACTACTTCTCTTAGGAATCGCGTTTTATCAAGTTTACAAGCCAAACAAGGAGGACTGTGAGCCAGGACAGAGCTGTGCAGTACCCGAAGGCCATCGGCGACAACGCATCATTGTATGGGTGGCGGCAATACTGGCTGTAGTGGTAGCGGCGTTTCCCTATTACATGGGTTGGATCATCTGACCAATGAAGTGAATGGAGATTTCAAATGTTTAAAGCAATTTTGGCGGCTTTTGTATTGGGAGGTCTTGCCCTTGGTATTTGGGCCAGTTCGGACCTCTGGACTGCAACATCAGAAGTGACTACTGAGACAATAGGGGAGCAGGAAAGGGCAGTATTTTATGTGACTGGAATGACCTGAACCGGATGTGACGCCGCCGTGAAACTAGCGGTAAGGAGGTTGGACGGGATTCACCAAGTCGAGGCTTCCTACAAAGAGGGCAAAGCCGTTGTAGTCTATGAACCATCTAGAGTAAGTCCGGACGAAATCAAGGCCGCGATTGATAAAGTTGGCTTTAAGGCCGAACTGCAAAGCGAAGAGGGGCTACCTCGATGAGTGAATCGTGCTGCTCTACTTCGTATAGACCACCCGTTACACGATCCTGTCCGGTCAGCGACTTTCGTAGTAAACCCGTAGAGTGGT
>JAZFTY010000554.1:0-2277 GCA_036446935.1 Acidobacteriota bacterium
GAGGCCTGGAAACCGGTTTATGATGAGGACGCCGATCGCCGAAGTGCTGCAGGATTGAGTGAAATCGGGGTCTATCGCAAAACAGGAGATGAGAACCTGGTGCTCCTGGTCTGGGGTGCCGAAAACGTCGAAGGCTTTCAGACTATGCTCTCCTCTGACGAACTCAAGGACAAGATGCAGGAAGCCGGGGTCATCAGCGAGCCCGAAATCTGGATCGGCGAAGGGATGTAGCGGAGCGCGCTTCGCGCCCGTTCCAAGCAAACTCGATGTAAAGGTGTGGGGCCTTAGCGAAACAGCGCCAAAACACCAACCAGAATCATCCCGGCTCCCACGACACGCCCTCCTTGCACACCCCAGGGGCTGAGCTTCTCCAGCAGGACAAAAAAGGTGATAGCGGCGATCCAGAGCAGGTTCATCACGCCTCCCAGAAACAGTAATCCCATCAGGACCCAGCAACAACCCAGACAAAAAGCCCCGTGCTCCAATCCCAGACGAAAAGCTCCAGTCGCACCGCTTCGCCAATGCTGGGCGAAGAAGTGGGCCGGAGCCCGACAATGCTGCAGGCAGGCATCCTTGAAGGGCGTCCACTGGTAAATTCCTGCCCCGATCAGAAGTCCGGCTCCCAGTGCGGGGCTGTTCGATACCATCATGGGAGAAAGAAGAGCAGCCTGATCGAGCACCCACTGGGTCACGGTGGCGGCAACACTGAAAACACACCACATCACGATATAGCCGGCCACAAAGGTTGCCGTCGGGGCCACGGGAGTACTCTGGCTGGCGGCCTTCCGGGCCACGGCCGCGTAAATAAGGGTCATCGGTACGGCCGTCGGCACCATCATCCCCACCATCATCACCGCCCACATCAGAAACATCAGGAGAAAATCCAGTCCACTCCAGGGACGGATTCTCATCATCTCGCCGGCGGTCATGGACATGTCGTCCATGCTCAAGGCCATGACAATGAGATACACCCAGGCCAGCAAGGTGATCCCGAAAAGAGAGGCAAGAATGGCGATCCGACTGCGCCTTGGAAGTGAACCGGTCAGGGAAGCTGCCTGGGCAGGCTGCGAGGTCAGGGTTGCGGAGGAGTGTGACACCTGTGGTGCTCGTGTGGTGTTAACGGATCACGCCATCCTGGTTCATATGCAGAATATTGAACTGACCGTAGCTTTCCGAGAAGTCCAAATTGATCCCGGCCCGAATCCTCGAAGTTCCACTGCCCATCTCGGCGTAGGTGTATTCGAAACCGTTGGGAAGATGGATCCGGGAGCGAGCTTCTTCCCCGCTGATGGCGTTGATGATGGGCGTTCCCGTGGACTCCACCATACCGGGGACCTCGACTCGAGCCTTCCTGGCCTCAATGTCAATCGACAATTCAATGGGCGCGTAAAGTGTCTCGAGAACTTCCGACATGGTGCTGTTGTATACGAAAAAGTGAGTGGCCCCTGGAGCCGTGTCCTCGCCATGAAGAATCTTGCGAAGAGCCTCACGCTGTTCAGCATCGGCCCGCTCATCGATGATCGCCTGCTGCTTTCCGTTGCCGTCGGCGATCTCACCCGGCCAGTAAAGCAGCATCACCCAATTCAAACCATCCAGTCGTGTCTTATCAAAATGGCCTTCCTCGACCACGCCGGCAGCTATAGCTTCGCAGTTGCCATAGGTGGTGGGTGAGCCGAACTGGCACGGACATCCCCAGGCGCAATTGCAGTTCCCGTACTCTTTACCTCGAATTCTCCACTTGTCCGACATGAAGAGTCACTCCTTTCAGTAGAGCATTATAGGGCAGACAACAGACAACAGACCACAGAAACTTACAATTCAAAACTTAAAGCGTTTCTAGGTGGGGAACAAACTGATAGAATTCCAGCCATTGGAGGCACATGATGTATCGAAATTTTGTTATTTTCCTTGCTCTGACCTTTTCGGCTGCAGCGTGCAATTCGCCGCAGACCGCTGAACAACTCCCTGCTGCCAGTGGGGAACAAGCCACGCCAGCTCCATCCGGTAACCGAGGTACCGCTGAAATAACGCTCGGTGCGACCCAGGTTTCCATCAACTACGGGCGCCCCGTACTCCAGGGTAGGGATATGCTGTCCCAACTGCAGGATGGCCAGATATGGAGACTGGGGATGAACAACGCCACCACCGTTGAAACCAACAGCGACCTCACATTTGGCGACACGGTCCTTCAAGCAGGAAGGTATTCGATTTGGGCCCAGAAGGTCAGCTCAGACGACTGGCGCCTCATTTTCAACTCGGACCCCGACGTTGGGGGAC
>JAZFTY010000555.1:0-4145 GCA_036446935.1 Acidobacteriota bacterium
TCCCACTTTGATCATCTCTTTCATGTCCAGGAAGCCGGAGGCGAAGGCCGTACCTGCCGATGCCCCGGCCCAGGGAAATAGAATCCCTACGGCGGCATTGGGGATGAGTATGGCCATGCTGGCCGGGTTGAAGCCAACCTCCACGGCTGCGGGGATAAAGATACTGCAAAAGAGAGTGGCTGCGGCGGTTCCTGAAAAAAGATTGGTGCCCACGACTGTTGCCCCAGCAGCAAGGAAAGGTAGCCCTGCCGAGCCGATCCCCAGGCCCCCGATCACCCCATTGGTGAACTCCAGGAATCCGAATTGGTTGAGGGCGTCGGTCATGGCCACCGCACCTGTACACAAAAAGATGATGTTCCAGGGTGCGTGATCGGCAACGTCCTTCCAGACCAACGTCCCCTCACCCTTTCGAACATTGACGGGCAGTAGAAAAAGCAGGAACAGAATGGCCGGAGGGACCACCCAGGTGGGTACAGCGCTGCGCAGGTGAAGGGCGGTTGGATGATCTGCTCCCAAAGCTAAAGAAATCATAGAGGGGCCGGTGAACAGCAGCACCATACACAGGAAGCTGACCATTACATTGATTTCTCCGATCGTCATCCTTCCCAGCTTTTTGAGTTCTCCTTCAATAAACTCCTTTCCCCCTGGGATCGTAGAAATTTCCGGAGGGAAGAAATAACGGAGCAAACCGTAAAAGGTCACGAGCAGAATGACGGAAAGTGGTAGCCCCACCTTCATCCACCGAAACCATCCGATATAGGTGCCGGTGAGACTGTCGGCCAGAGCGACGCCCACAGCGTTATGAGGAAGACCGGCTATGGTCGCCACCCCTCCAGCTACCGCTCCATAAAGTGTGCCTAAAGCCAGAAAAGAAGCCAGTCGACTTTTTTTCTCACCCTCTCTAGCGAGACCCGTGACTCCGCTAATGTATGCAAATAGAGACATTCCTATGGGCATCATCATCCCTACCACCCCAACGTCGGCGATGAACATGGAGAGGATGGCGGTCACCAACATGTACATAAAGGTCAACCGGGCTGTGCTGTTGGCAACCCCTTTCAGGGTCAGGAATCTGAGGGCCACCCGCTTGGCTACGCCATGTTTTTGTAGCGCATAGCCGAGCATGGTGATTCCGAGGATCCAGAAGAAGAGCCTTTGGCCGTAAAGAGCAGTGGTTGCACGGATCGACATCACGCCCAGGACAGGGAACACCACAAGGGGGAGCAGAGAAGATATCCCCCAGGGGATAGGTCGCGCTATCCACCAGACAACGGCCCAGACGAAGGTGGCAAAGGCAATACGGCCATTGTATGGAAGCCCCTGCAAAGGTGAGAGATAGATCAGAAGAAAGGCTGCGGGCCCTGCTAGTATCTTGGCAAAAAAAACCATGGAAAGCGATCACTCAAGTTGATGGGAAGGCCGCGTTAGAGAGGGTATGGGACCCGGCCAACCCTGTCAAGAGACCCTTGAAAGGGTGAACGAGACCCCAAAGTGTCTTGCTCCATAAATACGATGATGTTTATGGAACGAGACACTAAACTTGACTCGTAGGCTCAGTTACGATTGTATAGATTCGCTTAAATGGTAAATGGTTCTAGCCCACACTTCTCACGCCTATTCGTCACGAAGCGGCGAAAGGGCTGACCTGAGTGCGTTGCGCCACGCGCGAGGGCACCCGTTTCGGGTCGGCCCCCGCAAGCGCACTGTATGGTACGCTGAGGAGGCCGGGGGTACCCGCTTGCGGGTCGCGCAGTCAGGGCGGTTCATTTCGCCGATGCAGTAGAACCGGTGTGAGAAATGCGGGCTATGTAAGGGAGAGTATCCGATATGCAATTAAAAGGAAGCTTCACCGTCAAGGCCGATCGGGCCGAGGCCTATAAGTTCCTGGTTGATCCTGAAAGAGTAACCCGTTATATGCCCGATGTGGATGGGGTGGAGATCGAGGATGAGAATAACTTCACGGTTAAGGCCAAGGTGGGGATCTCCCATATCCGGGGGACTATGGTCATGAAGCTTCGCCTTACTGACAAGGTGGAACCGGTGAGTGCCAAAGTGATCGGAACCGGATCAGGAATGGCCAGTGTGGTGGACACGATCACCAGCTTTACTTTGGAGGAAGCTGGAGAGGGAACGACCACAATCAATTGGATTGGTGATGTGAAGGTGGGGGGCAAACTAGCGGCTTTTGGTGCCGGAGGCCTGATGGAACGTGTGGCCAAAAAGAATCTGGAGAAATTCGTCAGTGGTATTCAAAAGGGGATCGACGAGATTGGGAACTAGTTTTCCAACACTTCACAGCACAGGGAATTCGGGTTAGAATTGATAACTCATGTATAAGTGCTTATTTGGGACATTTTTACTGGTGAGTCTTGGGATGATTCAGATTCTCGCCCAGGGCGAAGAGGAAGCCCAAGAAGAAGCGACAGCCCAGGAGGAAGAGGTAGCCCCGGACGAAAAGACCACAGTGATCCTGGCTTCTCCCCATGTTTTACCCGGAGAGCGGGCCTATTTGACCCTCCTCCTCGCTAACTCTCCCGACGTTGCCGTGGCCCAGCTGGATCACTGGATCGAGTTCCCCAAGGGTAAGCTCTCCTATGTGAGCTCGCGCCTGGGAATTGCTGCCGATCTGGCTAAAGCGGTTCTCGATCTGGAGTTTCAGGACAAGCCCGCTTCGGAAACGGCACCGGAAGGGACCGTACTGATGCACTTGTCGATCAAGAGCGAAAGGCCCATTCCCGATGGGCCTCTCGTGGAAGTGAGTTTTAATGTGGCTAACGTCCAGCCTCAGACGATCGTCTTAGCCCATCGGTTGGAAGCTCGCAATACAGAAGGAGATCAAATCTCAGGCATTGTTTCTTCCGATGGTCAGCTGGAGGTCACACATCTACTGCCGGACGCACCGCCAGGCATTTTTAGCTGCTTCTTTTACATGCATTAAGGGAGTTCCAGGATAGGACCCGGATACCCGGTGACGCAAAGAGTAGCTTTCCATACAGAGCCGAACCTAGGCGCCTCCCATTGAACCCCTTGTGCTCCCTCTGATCAGCGCTGGCAGGGCTTTTATCCGTCAGTCTGTAGATGTTATACTGTTAGTTTGAGGTGAGTGGATGCAGAACAGATTAGGCTTCTTCTTGGTCAGTGCCGTTCTCGTTACTGCGCTTCTGGGTGGATGGTTGGGCGAACCGCTCAGGGCCAGTGCCCCGTTGGAGAGTGAGACCGAGAGGCTGCTTCAGGTATTTACCGGAGCCCTGGCGGCGATCCAGGAGCACTACGTGGAGCCGATTCCTACCGAGGAATTGGTGGAAAGCGCCGTCCGAGGCATGCTGCGGACACTGGATCCTCATAGCTCCTTCTTTACCGTCTCAGACTACAATCGGCTTCAAGAGGAACAGCGAGGAAGATACTACGGCTTAGGGATCACGATACGTGCAGAATCCCCGGGTAGTGGAAGGGTAGCTGTCGTGGAACCTCCCGCACCTGGAACTCCAGCCTATAAAGTTGGATTAAGAGCGGGTGATGTGATTTCCAAGATCGAGGGAGAGCCCATTGATGACTGGGATCTCAATAAAGATGTGATCCCCCATTTGAAAGGTCCCAAGGGGACAGCAGTCCATATAACTGTTGAGCGTCCCGGTGAGTCGGAGCCCCTCGAGCTAACCGTGATCCGTGACGAGATCTCCCTCTATACCATCAAGTACGTCTTTCATCTGGATAGGAACGTCGGCTACATCAGAATCAACAAGTTTTCGGAAACCACGGGAAAAGAGCTGACCGATGCCTTGGAAAAGCTGGACGAGGAACACCTGTCGGGTCTGATTCTGGATCTGCGTGACAATCCCGGAGGTGCCCTGAATCAGGCTCTTGCCGTTTCGGGTCGATTTCTTCGCAAAGGTCAGGTCATCGTGAATACCCGGGGAAGAAGCTCTCAAGGACGGGAGTTTCGTGCCCAGACTGGGCGCTCCTTCGAATATCCCATGGTTGTCTTAATCAATCGAAATAGTGCCAGCGCAAGCGAGATCGTTTCCGGAGCTCTTCAGGATCATGATCGAGCCCTCATAGTGGGTGAAACAAGCTTCGGCAAAGCCTTGGTGCAGACTATTTATCCCCTGGAAGGGAATAGAGGCTTGGCCTTAACGACCGGACAA
>JAZFTY010000556.1:0-5643 GCA_036446935.1 Acidobacteriota bacterium
TTGCTTCTCAACAGAAGCAGCCCGAGGAAGCCGTCCAGTACTATAGGCAGGCTACCGAATCTCCGGGTGTGCCCGAATGGGTTCAGGGCTGGTCCTTGCTCCGGATCGGTAATTACCAGGCCTTCCAAGGCGACTTTGGAGAGGCCCGCACTTTTTTTGATCGAGTCCTGGAAATGAAAGGCGATCTGCGAGGAGCCAGGGAGGAAGCTCAAAACTCGATTGAAAAGCTGCCCTAGAATGTTTAGGCCCCGCTCGTTGCCTCATCTTCGTTTTTGTGGCAAAATTCTTCGGAACAATAACAAACGACTTCTGAAAACTTGCGTTTGGAGGATAAGATGAGGAATCTTTTTTCTGTATTTCTGGTGATCACCGTCGCTTCGGTACTGTGGCTCCCAGCTGCCGTCCCACAAACTGAAGAATCCCAGATCGAGGGAAATCTGTACACCAATATACGTGTAGGCTTCTCGTTCCTATTCCCCTCAGGCTGGAATGTACAGGAAGCAGATGATCAGGATCTCACTACCCTAGGCGACAGCACAGTTGTGTTCAGAGCCGGAAATTCTGATCTTACGCTGTTCGCTTTTTCTGCGAACATACCCGCCCCCTCAGCCACAACCCCTGTGATCGCAACCGGAGCGGACTGGTTGGGTCTCCATGAGGAAGAAGTGGAAGAACAGAACTTCGAGGTTCGAGGTGACATCCGTCCAGTGCTCTATGGCAACTTCGAGTTTTACCGTCTGAACTTCCGCAGCCGCGAGCGCAGGGACAGAATCTATCAGAGTTTGGTGGTTACCAGGTTCGATCGCAGTATCATTGGCTTTGGGGTGAGAGGAATGTCCGAAGATGACATCGATGAGGCATTGGAATCAATCGATAGCATCAAATTTTTTGACGCCGTATTTATGGCCTATGACGCAGTCATCCAGTCCACTCAGCCTGAAGAGGTCATTCAGCTAGGGAAGAAATTCCTGGACCTGTTTCCTGAAAACGACCTCGCCAGCTCTATTCACAAGCGTTTGGCAATTTCTTATCAGCAACTGAACGACTACGACAATTTAGTCCTCCACGGTGAGAAGACGATCGAATTAAACCCCGAGGATCCGGACATACGTCCGACCTTGGCCATGGCCTTCGCGGAGCAGGGTGAAAATAATAAAGCCATTGACTACGCCGTAGAGGCACTCAGAATCCTGGAGACGATCGAGAAACCCGCCGACGTTCCTATTCGGCGATGGATAGTGTTGAGGGATCGCGGAGTGGCCGACGCCTACTACGCCCAGGGACTGGCGTATTTGAAGAAATCACTTGGCACGATGGGAGACAGTACCGTGATTCTCAACCGTTCCGTTGGATATCTCGAGAAGGCCATTGAAGCAGATCCTAGGTTCGATGCCGCCTACTTCCGGCTTGGTTACACCCATACCCGGTTGAACAATGCTGAGAAGGCCATTGAAAGTTACGCTCAAGCAGCAGCCCTCGATGGAATCGCTGCACAGCTGGCTATCGAGCAACTTGAAACACTCTATAGCTTTCTCGAAAAAGATCCCGCCGGCATCCCCCAGTATACTCAAGAGCAGCTCGCCTACATCGACGGGAAATCCGCCGAAAAAGAGGCCCAGATTCAGCTTCTGGAAGAGGAGGAACGAAAGAAGCTGCAGCAACAACTGGACCTACAATTACAGCCACAGCAACCCCAGCAACCTCAGCAACAGCAGCAACAGTACTAGTCAAAAGCACTTGACTGGCGTTACGCTCCTCCCATGGAAAAGAGCAATCCTGGTGAAGATGGACTCAAGGATTTGCAGGAGCTGCAAAGGCGACTCGACTATTCGTTCAAGGACACGATTCTGCTCGAGCGGGCACTGACTCACAGTTCATTTGCTTATGAGAGGAGGTCGGGTATAGAAGGAGAAGTATCAGAGGACTACGAGTCGATGGAGTTCCTGGGTGACACCATCCTCGGTTTTCTCATCAGCGAACACCTGTTCCTAAGCCAGCCGTCCCGAAGCGAGGGAGAACTTTCAAAGATCAGATCCTTTCTCGTCTCGGCCAACCATTTAGCCTCTCTTTCTCAGGAGTTGGACTTGGGGGCTTTTCTGAGATTGGGACACGGGGAGGAGAAAACAGGTGGAAGGCACAAAAAGGCCCTGCTGGCAGATCTCTTTGAAAGCCTCATCGCCGCCATCTATCTGGATGGAGGCTTCGAGCCTACTCGTCGCTTCGTGTTCTCCCGGTTTAGCTCCCAGCTCGAGGAAATCGCCGAGAAACAACTGGATTTTCAAGACAGCAAATCGCTTCTCCAGGAACAACTGCACGCCCGAGGGTTCACCGAACCAGCTTATCAAGTGGTGGAGGAACTCGGCCCGGATCACAGCAAGCAATTTGTCGTAGAAGTTCATATTGAGGACAAACTTCTGGCTACGGCCAGCGGCAAGTCAAAAAAAGAAGCGCAACAAAGAGCGGCCGAAAAGGCTCTCGAAGGCTTGGAAGATCTCCTGGCTTAGCCCGGCTTAGTCATGACAAACCAGAATATGAGCAGGGTGACCACATCAAAGAGGGCATGAGCAACGATAGGGGCCACCAAATTCCGTCGCCAGATGTAAAGAAGCCCAAAACATAGTCCAAGAATTCCCGCTCCAACCGCGTTATCGATTCCCTGCACAGCATGCCCCAAAGCAAAAAAGAGACTCCATAGGGTGAGTCCCACAATAATCCCAACTCGACGGCCGTCCTGTTCACTCGGGTAGCGACCCAAAACTTTCAAGAAAGGCATGAGAATAAGTGCTCCCAAATATCGCTCGAAGCGATCCAGGACAAAGGCCCGCTGGAGCTCCTCCTTGATACCTCCCACATAAATGCTGCTGATCAAAAACAGCAGCAGGGCACCATAACTATCGATCAACTCCAGCAGCGGGTTACTGGTGGAGACATAATCAGGCAAGAAGAAGTGAAAGAAGATGTTCACCAAAAGAGTGGACCCGAAAAGCAAGGGCACACAACCGATGCCCAGCAGGATTTCCCTGCCAGGATTGTTCCAGATCCAACCGATGTTGCGCAGGCTTTCTCCCCGAGATCGCAAAAGAAGGACGATAAGAAACAGGGTGATGCAAGCCTCTGAAGCCATGAACAGAAACAGAGTCCGAGTATCACTTAGAATCCCAGCACTCCCGATATTCAAGAAAATGAAGCCAATCTGAACTAAAACGGGTCCGGCAAGGGCCGCCAACAGGACTTCAAAGAACGCCCAAAACCGACGAATAAAGTCCTCCCCTGTCCCGGTGGCGGGCTGTGGATGTGATGGTTCCATGGAGCACACAGTCTACGACAAACGCATGATAAAAGAGGAAACAAGAACCCATGAGAGACTAGTGTCTCGTCCCAGGAATACCATGACATTTGCTGATGGGTCTTGCGAGGTGAGATCAAGGAGCGAGGAGGAGGCGATGCAGAGACATCGGCGACGACGAGCGACACAGAGGTTGCCCGCAACCCCCATCAGCCCGAAGGGTGGCGGCGGGACGGCATCGATTTCTTTGTCGCTCCTCCTCCACGATGCACAGACATCGCGTCGTCGTCGCTTCGCGAACGCGACGCCGTCGCGCTCGCCACAAATGTCAAGGTATTCCTGGGACGAGACACTAAGGGTGTGAAAACTGTTCGTGTTGATCTGGGAAAAAGAAGCTACGATATTCTCATAGGAGCCGGCCTCCTCGATCGATTCCACCAATTACTGGAACAGTACAAAACGGGGAAGCGGATTTTCCTGATTTCTAACGCTGCTGTTTCTCGACTGTTCGGGAAAGGTCTCCTCCAAAGGCTCTCAGGAAACGGCTACCAGGTCACCGAGATATTCATTCCAGACGGTGAAGCACACAAAACCTTAGAGACGGTTGAAGAGATCTATACCGCCTTGATCACCCAGCGAGCCGACCGATCCTCGACGCTGGTTGCCATGGGAGGGGGCGTCACCGGGGATATCGTGGGGTTTGTGGCAGCCACCTTTCTGAGAGGTGTCCCTTATTTACAAATTCCCACCACACTGCTCTCCCAGGTGGATAGCTCAGTGGGCGGAAAAACCGGGGTCAATCATCGACTGGGAAAGAATTTGATCGGGGCTTTCTATCAACCCCTTCTGGTGTGCATCGACACAGACACCCTGGCCAGCCTTCCCCCAAGAGAATTTCAGTCGGGACTGTATGAGGTGGTGAAATATGGTCTCATCTGCAATTCAGAGTTCTTCGAATTTTTTGAGAGTCATCTGGAAGAGATCCAGAAAAGGAAACCCAATGTTTTAGAGGAGCTCATCAGTCGTTGTTGCGAAATCAAGGCTGAAATCACCTCGAGTGATGAGAAAGAGCAAGGTGTGCGCAGAATTCTTAATTTTGGACATACGTTTGGCCATGCCCTGGAGGGTGCCACGGAATTTCAAGGCTTGATACACGGGGAAGCCATTGCCTGGGGAATGCTGGCAGAGA
Organism: Acidobacteriota bacterium; assembly: GCA_036446935.1. GTDB lineage: Bacteria > Acidobacteriota > UBA6911 > RPQK01 > JADFOI01 > JADFOI01. Next base: position 4,476 of record JAZFTY010000556.1, read on the forward strand.
CTCGTCTTTCCTTCATGAAAGGCTATCTGGATGAATCCAACAGTCAAAGAATTTCGCGTTGCATCCGCCGCATTGGTGAACTCCCGCCCGTTGACCTGGTTCCCACACAGGGAATTCTGGAAGCCATGAAGTGCGATAAGAAACGCCAGGATGACCAGATCGTCTTTGTCCTGCTCGAGGACATTGGGAAGACCCGGGTTACCGCAGGGATTGAAGACGAGGTCTTGATCCAGGCATGGGAAGAGATCGCACGGACCTGATGGGGTGGGCTTCTAGCCGGGAGTATGCATAAATTGTCTACTGCAGTGCCGCAATCATCCACGCCGACTGCGTTGTGCTTCCTTGAACTCCTCGGCGTACTGCACGAGTACGCCTGCGGGGCTCGACCCGCCAAGCGGGTGCCCCTCGCACCGCCTTGTCATCGTGGCGCCTGCGGCACTTCGTCACGAAAATCTATGCATAGTCCCGGCTAAGCAAGTGCTGAACAAAGAGTCCCGCCAAATCAGGCTCATGTTTGCATCGATCGCACATCGTTATGATCTGCTGAATCGATTGCTGTCGTTCTCTCTGGATCGTCGATGGCGACGAATTACCGTCCAGAGATTGTCTCCCTTTCTACCCAGCCAAGCAGTCGTTCTGGACTTGTGCACGGGCACCGGGGACTTGGCATTGGAATTGTCCGCCAAGGCACGAGTCCTGGGATGCGATTTTTGTCATCCCATGCTCGTTCTGGGAAAGGAAAAAATGGGGAGCAGTGTGCGGTTTGTGGAAGGGGACGCCTTGCTACTCCCCTTCCCAGCACATTCTTTTGACGCAGTTACCATAGCCTTTGGCTTGAGGAATCTGGAAAATTACACCAGCGGTCTGGGGGAAATGCTCCGTGTGCTGCGGCCGGGAGGTATGTTAGCGGTGCTGGAATTTTCTCAGCCTCGGATTCCCGTATTCAGGCAACTCTATCTTTGGTATGTCAGTTGGATCTTGCCCAAGGTCGGGCAATGTCTCTCCGGAAAACTGGGACCCTATGCTTATCTGCCCCAATCGGTCAAGGAATTCCCTGATCCGGAAACCCTGGAGGAACTGATCCAGGAAGTTGGCTTTACTCCCCAGGGGCAATATGCCTTCACCGGCGGGATCGTGACCCTGCACCTGGCTCAAAGAGAGAGTTAGG
>JAZFTY010000557.1:0-6986 GCA_036446935.1 Acidobacteriota bacterium
AAGCTCCTTGATCCGCTGGGGAGTGTAGCCCAGCTCGCCGAGAATGTCGCCTGTGTGCTCTCCAATCTGGGGAGGATTCAGACGCAGGTTAAAATCATGACCCGTCATCTCAATAGGAGTACGGGGCAGCTTGCTCACGACCCCATCGGGGAAAACCGTCTCCAGCAGACCAGCCCCCTGGTTGAGCTGGGGATCCTCAAACAAATCCTCAGGGTGGGCAATGGGGGCAAAAGGAATTTCCGCTTCTTCACACAATCGGATGACTTCCGCTTTGGAGAGCTGGGAGGTCATGGCTTCGATCTCGGGGATGAGCCACTCCCGTTGTACGAGCCGGCCACGGTTGCTCTCCAATCTTTCATCCTCCAACCAGTCTTCTCTTTTGAAGACCTTGCAGAAGCGATGCCAGTGTTTGTCACTGGTGATACCGATAAAGACGGGCTCCCCCGTTTGGGTATTGAAAATCTGATAAACCGACCAGGTATCCTTGCGGGCAGACATCGGGGGAAGTGGTTCGTCGGACAAAGCAGCGCAGGCCATATGTTGCCCCATAAAAAATGCCGTGGTTTCAAAGAGCCCGCTTTTGATCAATTGTCCCTTCCCGGTCTGCTCTCGCTCACGCAATGCCAGCAAAATCCCGATTACACCAAACAGCGCTCCACCGATATCCACGATGGAAGATCCGGCCCGAAGCGGTTGACCGGGAGGCCCGGTCATATAGGCCAAGCCCCCCATCATCTGGACGATTTCGTCCAAGGCCGGACGCTTTTCGTAGGGACCCCGGAGAAAGCCTTTCAGAGCACAATAGATGAGAGTGGGGGCGATCTTGCTCAGTTCCTGGTAACCGTAGCCCAGACGATCCATGGTGCCGGGTCCGAAGTTCTCGATGAGAACATCGACCTGCGGAATCAGCTTCAAGAGGATCTCCCGACCCTCTTCACTCTTGATATTGAGAGCCAGACTCTTCTTGTTGCGGCTGAAAAAGGGGAAAAATCCGAGTCCAAATCCGCGCAACCGCCGGGTGGGATCCCCCTGAGGAGCTTCGACGTGGATGATGTCGGCTCCCAGGTCGGCCAACACCATTCCACAGGCAGGACCCAGGATGGCATGGGCAAACTCGAGGACTTTAATGCCCTGCAAAGGTAAGGCTTTGCTCTGTGACGTGCTCAAAGTTGATAATCTCCATGTTTTTTCAGATAAGGAACCAAGCCCCCCTCATTCAAAATGTCCAGCATGACGGCGGGAATCTTTGCCGTCGGGTAGGTTCGCTGAGCAGTTAGATCGGTGAGCTCACCGGCTTTCAGGTCAACCTCCAACTCGCTTCCGTTTTCAATTTCGTGGGGGCCAATCTCCACAACAGACAAGCCAATGTTGATGGCGTTGCGGTAGAAGATGCGGGCGAAGGAGGAAGCGACAACCGCGGCTATCCCCGCCGCTTTCAATGCCAGGGGAGCCTGTTCGCGAGAAGAACCGCAGCCAAAGTTTTCTCCGGCCACCACAAAATCGCCTGAATTCATGCGGAGGCGAAAGTCAGGGTCCAGATACTCGAAAACGTGAACAGCCAGATCCTCGACATCCAGTGTTTTGGTGTAGGCACCGGGGATAATCTGGTCCGTATCCACATGATCTCCGTAAAGGTGCACCTTTCCCTTCATGATGAGCTGCCTGTGGTCTCCATGACTTGACCGGGATCGGTGATGACCCCGCACAGGGCAGTGGCAGCCACCACCGCCGGTGAGGCCAGATAGATTTGGGCAGTGGGGTTACCCATGCGCCCTCGGAAGTTTCGATTGGCTGAGGAGATAACCACTTCCTCATCGCCTGGAACACCCAGATGGGTGCCCACGCAAGGACCGCAACCGGGGGTAATAAAGGTGGCGCCCGCCTGGCTGAGGATCTCAACGACACCTTCCTGAAGGGCCTGATTGAAGACCTCTCGGGAAGCAGGTGCAATAATCATGCGCACATGGGGAGCGATCGACCGGCCTTTCAATACCACCGCAGCCGCCTGGAGATCCTCGAATCTCCCATTGGTGCAGGTGCCGATAAAGGCCATAGTCACGCGGGTTCCCTGGACGTCCTCCAGCGGAACCACATGATCCGGGGAATGGGGAGCACTGATTTGCGGAGACAGGTTGGACAGGTCAAAGCGCAGCACCTGAGCATAGTGGGCCTGCTTATCGGCCCACACCGGTTCGAACCGGTAAGGCAACTCGAGACCCCGGGGATCCACAATTCCCGCCTTCGCACCCATTTCCACAGACATGCTAGCCAGGGTCATTCGGCCCGCCAGGGTCAAGCCTTCAATAGCTTCACCGGTATATTCGATGGCTTGGTAGCTGGCTCCATTCAGTCCCAATTGACCCACCAGAAAGAGAATCACATCTTTGGCTACCGTCCCGGCCGGGAGGCGTCCCGCGAGCTCGATCCTGATGGTTGGAGGAACCTTGAGCCAGGTCTTTCCGGTACGCATCAAGGCCGCCAGATCGGTGGACCCCACGCCCGTAGCAAAAGCCCCCAAGGCGCCATAGGCACAACTGTGTGAATCGGCTCCGATGACGACTTCACCGGGCTGGGCATGTCTGTTCTCCACCATCACCTGGTGACAGATGCCGGCACCGACGTCATAAAGACGACAACCCTTCTCCTGGGCAAACTCCCGCATCATCCTATGCAGATTACCGATGCGCTGGTTGGGGGCGGGGGCGGCATGATCAATGACCAGGATCACTTTATCCGGTCGCCACAAATCCCCGCCTCCCATTTCCTCAAAAGCTCTAATGGCATAGGGAGCGGTGGCGTCACTGGCCATGATGGAATCGACAGGGACAATGACCAACTCGTCGGGCCGAACCGGATGGCCGACATGCTGAGAAAGAATTTTCTCAACGGCAGTCTGACTCACGATAACATCGCCTCTCCATCAACCAGACGGTACATCTTTCCCGGGAGTTGCCTTTCCAGGAATTCCTCCAGTCGAAGGGAGCACTGTGCGACCTTGGAGATGTCAATACCGGTTTCAACACCCATGGAGTGTAAAAGATAAAGGGTATCTTCTGTTGCAATGTTACCGGCTGCCCCAGGGATAAAGGGGCACCCCCCCAGGCCGGCCAGGGCAGTGTCAAAATAGTTGACCCCACACTCCAGCGCCGCTACCAGGTTTGCCAGCCCTGCTCCCCGCGTATCGTGCAAATGAAGGATCAGGGGCGTGTCCCCCAGCAGAGGGAGCAGTTTGGACAGAAGTTGCTTCACTTGAAGAGGGTTGGCCATCCCGGTGGTATCGGCCAGGGAAAACACATCGATCCCCATGGAAAAGATCTCCTCAGCCATTTTCAGCACCCGCTCAGTGGGGATGGGTCCTTCATAGGCGCAGCCGAAGACACACTGAAGACCCACCCGCAGCTCCATTTTCTCCTGACCTGCCAGGTCGACCATTTCTCTGAGATTCTTCATGGCCTCGGGGAGAGAGACGTTGGTGTTCTTACGACTGTGGGTGTCACTCACAGAGATGGATAGATCCAGGTGCTTGATGCCAGCGGCATGAGCCCGCTCCACGCCCTTTTTGTTCAGTGCCAACGCACTGTAGGTGACTCCGGGCTTCCGGCTGATGCTCCGGCACACCTCCTCCGCATCGGCCATCTGAGGCACCCATTTGGGGTGTACAAAAGATGTGACCTGTATTTGCCGAACTCCTGCCTCAGCCAGTGCGTCAATGGTCTCGACCTTGAGGTGGGTGGGTATCGGTTTGCTCTCGACCTGGAATCCATCTCGAGTGGCGACTTCAATAACCGTCACGGTCTCAGGAAGATTCATAGCTTACCAAGTTCGGCACCTGAGGTGCCCCAAGATGGCCCGTGGGCTGAAGCCCACGGCTCTGACTGCTCTCGTTGGCTCCGTCAGAGCCACAGGCTTTAGCCTGTGGGCCGGTGCGGGGACTGCGCGACTCCCTTGCCTATAGATAGGTCCAACCGCGTACGGTCTGGCCGGGGATCCTCAATGGAAGCCGTTGATCCGCTCCCGTGTCCTTGTTGAGGGAAGCCACAGCCTTCTCGGCGGTAGTCACAACTTCTTCTTCATCCCAGATCTGGCACTCTCGATTGCGCATCAAGATCTTACCGGCCACAATCACCGTATCTACCATGTCACTCTCGCCAGACCAGACCAGGTTAGAAACGATACGCCGAGCATCGGAATCAGGGCGCAGGTAGGGGCGATCGGTGTCAATCAAGATGCAATCACCGTCCTTGCCCACCTCCAGTGACCCGGTGCGATCCTCCATAAAGAGCGCCCAGGCTCCACCCCGGGTAGCCATCTCCATGACCCGTTCGGAATACACGGGCAGGCCCTGGGGCCGCCTCAGTCCAAGTCGCTGATCCCGCATGCGCTGAGCATAGACGACGTAGCGCATCACTCGCCACAATCCAGAGGGGGTCACCATTGAGTCGGTACCCAAGCCGGGTAGGATCCCCACATCCAGAAACTTGTCCACCGGAAGTCCAGTCCCGTCCGAGATTCTCAGTGTCGGGACCATGCAAACTTTCATCCCACGATCCTTCCACAGCTGGTATTCCTGGTCCTGGAGCAGATGCCCCTTGTCCCCTAACACGGTTTCATCGAGTACCCCCAGGTCATCCAGATACTCAATCACCCCGCCCTTCCAGCCGATCTCCTCCATGACCATATGGCCGGTATTGCCCGCCAACTCCATTTCGAACCCGGCACCCATGGCCTCAGCTCCGCGCTTGATTTTGACGATGTCCTCTCCCGACGCGATGTAGGCGACCGCTACCGGACTGGGCACCACGTTAATGCGTGAAGAGTTCACAGCGGGCGCGTAATCGCTTCACTTCCTGGAGTCCGACTTCGGGGTCCTCTCGCGCCTCCTCGGGGACAACGTCGGGGTGATTGACGATGCCGCGTGCCACGAAAGCTCGCATCCCTGACTCATCGATAGCACGTAACACCCCGTCGATAGATTCCTTGTTGCGATTGGTGAAGTGCTGGTCATGAGTGGCGATGGTGCCCCCCTTGAGCAACGCCAGCAGGTGCAGACGCACCACGTCGTAGGTACGGCTCTCATCCCAATGGATACTGTCCATGACCATGCCGCGTACCAGGGATCTCATACGTGCCTTCATGTCCTGCCGGCCGGGGGGACTGGACGAAGAGGGTGGATCATCACCCCGGCCTCGGCTGGCAACCTGAATCAGGTGATTGTGTGCATTGATCAAGCCGGGCATGACCACAAACCCTGAACCGCTTATGGTCTCGCGGCCCTGGAAGGGGCAATCCCGGTCCTGGCCCACGCCTACGATTTTACCATCGTTGATGGCCAGATAGCCGTTGGTGTAGACATGCCGGTCATCGTTCATGGTGATCACGTGAGCCCCTCGAATCAGGAGATCAATTGTGCCGCTGGCACCCCCGACATTCCTGTCCTGAGCAGAAGCGGCAGGCGCAGCCAGCAGTTTCGAGAACTGACCTGCTGCGGTGGCTGAGAACCCGAGGGTACTCAGGCGCCGGAGAAAGGTACGTCGGCCGATGTTCCCCTTCAGGTAATCCTGTACCGCACCTTGAACTTGAATGGAATCACTGGCTTTGGTCTTCATGGTTTTCCCTCCTAGGAGTTAGATGGCCCTGAACTTACATCCCGGACCGAGGACAGTCAAGAGAACACCCCTAAGGGGAAATCCCAAATCCTAAATTCTAAATTCCAAACCCCTGAGTGCGGCCTCACAGAGTATTTGAAACTGAATTTTTTGTGATTTGGAATTTGAGATTTGTTTAGGATTTGTGATTTGGAATTTGGAATTTCCCCTTAGGGGTCAGACAGCACGGCCTCAAAGACAGCTGAATAGTCGCCGTCGGCCCAGCCCTGACCGAGCGCCTTGTCCAGCAACACCCGAATTCCCATCAAGCTCGATGTATCCAGCTCGAGCTGGGCCGCTGTTGCAAGAATCAAATCGACGTCCTTTAAGAGATGGCGGGCGGGAAAGTTCGGATTTTCATAATCCCTCTTCACCATGCGGGAAAGTTTCTTGTCAAAGGTGGGTGCATAGAGGGCGCTCCCGCGAAGAATCTGCATGAAAGTCTCAACCGGAATCTCTTCCCTCTGAACCATACCCAGGCTGAGGGCAAAACCTGCCGTCAGCGAGGCGATCAGCTGATTGAGAGCAAGCTTGAGAGCTGCTGCCTTTCCCACCGGACCAATCAAAACAGGATGCGGGCCAAAACATTTCAACAGCTCTGACCAATCTTGGAACTGCTTCGAAGAGGCACCCACCATGAGGATCAAACTCCCCTCCTGAGCCTGAGGGATACTTCCCAACACCGGGGCCTCAAAGTAATCACCCCCGGAAGCCTTTACCTCCTGCTCCACCTGCCGGCTCTCAGAGGGCCCAATGGTTCCCATCTGAATCACCGTGCGTCCTGATAACTGGGAGCGCGTTTCCTCACCCAACAACACCTCTCGGATGGCCGGCATATCGGCCAACATCAGGACCACACAGTCGGCATCGGCGACGGCCTCCGGAGGACTTTGGGCGATCCTTGCGCCGGAGGTCTTCAGGCTTTCAGACTTTTCCTGGGTGCGATTGTAGGCTGAAACAGGATAGTCCCGGGCCAGGAGCCTTTTAGCCATGGGTAGACCCATGAGCCCCGTACCCAGGAAAGCAACTGGGCTTTTTGATCTTTTTGTCATGCCCGGATTATTCCAGAGCTTGGATGTAAAGTCGTGACAAAAGGGGAAGGCAGATCACGAATCAGAGATTGCCTCAAACTTGATCGCAAGTCCTCGGCTGTCCTTTTCGGGCTCGTCCACCCGTACGACCGTACCCGTCGCCTCCAATGAGATTCTGAGCCTCCTGCGTTCAGAGGCACAGCGCAAGTTGAGTCCGACCTTGTCACCCACCTCAGGGCAGACTGAGGGAGCATCCGCCAACAGATAAGCACCCTCTTCGCTGGCCTCTTTAGCCACCACCTCAATAACT
>JAZFTY010000558.1:0-2954 GCA_036446935.1 Acidobacteriota bacterium
CCGTAATCAAACTCGGTTGTTTCGTATTTGAAGTTCTCCAGCGGTGCTACGGCGTTGAGCACCTTGCAGGCTTCCCGGGCCACTTCCGGTCCGGTTCCGTCACCGCCGATTACGGCAATCTTGAGTGTATCTGCCATCCAATTATCCTTTTCGAATCAGTTCCATTACAAAGGAGGGAAATGTAGCAGAACTTGGCTCATCCCACAAGGCACAGTAGTGACGAGGTCACTACTGTGGTGCTGTGGTGCTGTCGTAAGAGATCGGGATGAGAAGAAGATCATTGTGTTCTCTACCACTCTTCGCTCTCAAAGCAAGAGATTTTAACAGCGTATCGACCGCACCACACTTGATTTTTGCTATTGACACACGACAGCACGACCGCACGAAATTGGGGATTGACAACCTGCCCTTCTTGCGGCATTAGTAGACACCATCTAAATCGGGTACGTTTACCATTAAACCTGTAGGGAGGTGTGATTTGATGAGAAACCATCAATCCAACAGAAGAGTTCTGGGTGTTTGGCCGATTCCGGCCCTGCTGTTTCTTGTTCAGCTGTCGAGTGCTTTCGGCCAGCTGCCGCCAGAGGTAGCCAAATTTGGATATGCGGATACGATCTTCGTCAACGGCAAGATCGTGAGCATGGACGATCGGTCTTCCACCGCCAACGCGGGAAGTATTTACCAGGGCGTGGCCGTCAAGGGAGACGCAATCGTCAAACTGGGGACGAGTGCGGAAGTTCGGGCCTTGGCGGGACCGGACACGAAGATTCTGGACCTGAAGGGACGAACCCTGATACCCGGGATCGTTGAGCCTCACAGTCACATTTATGGAGCTGCCATCCAATACCTGGACCGGTTCGGCTTCAAGTATCCGCCCGACGGGATTATCGTCTCGATGCAGGCGGACCGGTCTCTGGAGAAAACTCAGGCCATCATGCGGGAAACCATCCAGGAAGCCGTCAAAAAGGTGGACCCGGGCCAGTGGGTGGTTCTGCGCATTCAGGGTCATCCCGAAGCGCCCAACGAGGCCAACTTCTGGGGGTGGACTCGACGTCTGACCAACCGCAAGACATTGGACCTGTGGTCGTCCGAAAATCCCCTTTTGGTGCGGCCCGGCCCCAGAGGCTGGATCAATTCCAAGGCCCTGGAGATGTTGAATGACTTTCTGCCGGGATACTCGGCATCCATTCAGGAGACGATGCATGGGGATGTGATTCACGAGGACATTGCTGCCATCGGGTGGGTGGGAAGCCAGGAAATGTCGGTGATTGATTGGGAACTCTTTCTCCAGAAGCTTCCTCCAACCATTCTGGCACAGGCCCTCAAACTTGTTTCGGAGGACTTTGCTGCTCTGGGAGTGAGTACCTTCTCCAGTCGAATTCAATTCCCCAAGATCATGACCGGCTATGCAACCCTGGCCGGTTTGGGCCAGATGCCCATTCGTTTCGCCGGGCACTACGAAATACATCGCATGCCCACCGATCCTCAGCAGACGCGGCAGATCTATCGACGCACGGGAGTCCTGCAGGGTATTGGTGACGACTACTTTTGGTTTGACGGAGTGGCTTCAGAGCGCTGGGATTCGATCTACCCGGAATCCTGTACGGGACCCGATACCCAGGCTCCTCCGCACATCAAGGCTCGGGAAGTTTGCCCACAACCGGGTGAACTGCCCTGGGATACCCTGGAAAATGCCCTGAAGGCGGGCTGGCGGCTGGCAGGGGTGCATATGTGTGGGAGTGAATCTGCCCGGTCCTTTTTTAAAATGATCGATCGTGCCCGGGAGGTGAATGGCTGGAGCATGGAGGATGTGCGCGCCGCCAGGTTGACGGGCGAGCACTGTAACCTGATCGGGAAGGCCCCGGACATCATCCAGGGGCTGAAAGACTATGGGATCTATTTGAGCTGCGGTCCCAACTACCTCCATGATACCCGTGATTGGATCAAGGATTATGGCCCACAAATCGAGCCCTTTATCTTGCCCTTCAAGACTTGGCTTGACTCGGGCGTTAAGCTGGTGGGACAGCATTACGGAGCGAGAGCCAGGGACCAGGGAACGGCGCGTTTTCAGCCGCCCTTTTATCTGATGTGGCTTTCGACGACCCGCCAGTTCGATGGAGAAGTTTGGCAGCCGGAGGAACGAATCGACCGGGTGCAGGCCCTGAAGATGTACAGCACCTGGGCCTCTGAATACGTTCTGAAAGAGGACAAGCTCGGTTCGTTGGAAGAGGGCAAGTTCGCCGACTTGCTGGTCATTGATCGGGACTATTTTACTATTCCCGTGGATGACATTCTCAAAATCCGTCCCTTGATGACCATGGTGGGGGGCAAAATGATCGTACTGCAGGAGTCCCTGGCCAAGGACTTCGGAATGCAGGCGGTCGGACCGGCCTACACTTTTGCAGACGAGGATGTGGAGCATATCGGAAAACCCCGTTCCGAGATAGTGGAAATGTTTGCCGGGAATTGAGTAGAGGGAGAACTGCTGTTACTTGAGCCCGTGCCAGGGGCCGGGCAAGGACTCCGGATGGCCCGTGGGCTAAAGCCCACGGCTCTGCCTGTTCTTCGTTAGCTCCGTCAGAGCCGCAGGCTTTAGCCTGCGGGCCGGTGCCGATCAACGAGGGTTGCACCCTCCAGTCTCGCCCCAGAGCTGCAGAGACTCTCAGGACTCAAAGATCCCATTTGAGGTAATATAAGGACACGAATGAAAGAGGGATAAGGCCAGTGCTCAAACGGGTGATGCTCCGGATTCCACTTTTAAACCTGATTCTCAGAGGAGGAGTGCCTTCCTTCTACCACCTCTTGGGAGCCCTGGTTGTGGTGGGCTTGGGGATAGGGCTGATCGCTCCCAGTGGGCAGAAGGCCTACCTGCCCCAGTCCCAAGAGCAGGTCATCTCGGCAGCGGAGTTCTCTCGTATGATCCGAGAGTTCTCCGAGGAGGAGGGTTACTTCCT
>JAZFTY010000559.1:0-3659 GCA_036446935.1 Acidobacteriota bacterium
CAGCTATCTCTATAGTAGCTCCTTAATTAACATGTTGTAAGTCTTGATGAAACCGCCCTTTTCACTTCTAAACTCCTCTGCGTCCTCACGAGATTCAAAGGCCAGCAGGCCGGGCATACAGCGATCCCACGCCAGGGTGGATTCTATTCCTTCGATGTGTCTGTGCACCGGGGTGTCCAGGTAGCACATATTGACCGAACTGTCCTCGACATAAAAGGCTTGAGTGGCGTCAAGAAGTTCGCTTGTCCTGAAATCAGCCACCTCCAGGAGCACGACGTCATCCCGGCCCTGCTGAAAGTGCAGCCCACAGCGAGGACAGCAGGCCTGCTTCGCTTGACCGTCACTCAGGTGAATCCTGTACAAAGTTTCCTGGTGCACAGGCCGCCCACACAGATCACAGACAACCGGTTGGCCAAGATATAGGAAGTACACCGCTCCAGCAAAAAGGGCCACAATCACGGGTATCACCAAATATTGAGCGATCTTCACGTTTCACCTCCCCGGAAAAAACTCACGCCGGAGTTGTTCGTAGTAGTTTTCATCGAGGGGTTCCTTGAGCTGGAAACGGAAGCGACGGGTTTTGTCAAAAGCTCGTTTATTTTCCTCGAAAACATGGATCTCCAGCTGGTAGCGATTGAGGGACCAGACGCTCTCCACATCCTGCTCCCGCTTCCAGGTCCGCGCATCTTTTGGGTGGTCGGTCTCATAAACAATCCAGTCCTTGCCGAAGTAAAGTGTTCCCTCGCAGCCGCCGAAGGTGTGTAGATGTTTGACCGCAACCTGGTACTCGGCTTCGATTCTGCGACCCATTCTATCAACAACGGGTTTTCCTAAAAGTTCGGCAATGAACTGAAAGGTTTCCTCGCTCAAGGGTTCCTGCTCGGGCAGGAGGGTAAAGTTGAAGGAGCGATCGGCTCCCAATGCCCACTTTTGGTCTTGATAGGTCAAGATGCTAAAGGCGGTAGAAGATTTGCGGTCGAAGCTCTGGATATCCCCCCATTTCCACTGCTGACTGTGCTTTTTCTTCTCGGTTCGATATTCGATTCCGTTTTCGCTGACGATCACTTCACCCGTACACTTGCCCCAGGGATTGTGGTCGTGGCGAACCTTCAAGGTTTGGGCCTCGCCCCAGGCATTAAAGAAAACAAGCAAAAGAAGGGTTGGGATCCATCTATTCATCTTCAAGCTTCCATCCTTTCCAGATGTAGTAAATTGCCGGATACACGCCGAGCACCAGGACCACCGAGCTGACCATCCCCCCCACCATGGGCGTAGCGATTCGCTTCATGACATCGGCGCCGGTTCCATGGCTCCACATGATGGGGATCAGGCCCCCCATGATCACGCTGGCGGTCATGATCTTGGGACGCAGTCGCGTGACCGCACCATGGTAAATGGCATCCACCAGGTCTTTCCTGTGTCGCATCAGGCCCTTTTCTACAGCTTCCTTGTAAGCCACGTCCAAATACAGCAGCATGACCACCCCGGTTTCCGCGGCCAACCCAGCCAGGGCGATCAATCCCACCCACACAGCGATGCTCAGGTTGTAATCCAACAGGTAAAGCAACCAAAAAGCTCCCACCAGTGAAGCGGGAACCGACAGCAACACGAGGAGGGTCTCAAAGACCGATCGGGTGTTGAGAAAAATAATCACGAAAATGATCATGAAGGTCATGGGAACCACGTACGCCATGCGTTCCTGGGCACGCACCATGTACTCGTACTGCCCGCTCCAGGCGATGTTATAACCGACAGGAACCGTCACTTGCTCGGCCACTGCTCTTTGCGCCATCTTGACGTAGGTTCCGATATCGATGTCGGAGATGTCCACGTAAATCCAGGCGTTGGGCCGAGAGCCTTCGGTCTTGATCACAGGAGGACCTTTCTTGAAGTTGATATCGGCCAGGTATCCTAAGGGGACCTGCTGTCCGGAGGGAGTGGGCACCAGGATCTGACGCAGTGCCGGTAAGTTGTCTCGCAGTTCACGGCTGTAGCGTAAGTTAACAGGGTACCGCTCCAGCCCTTCGACAGTGGTGGTGATGTTCATTCCTCCAATTGCGGACTGGATCACGTCCTGTACATCGCCCACGGTGAGGGCATAGCGCGCAATCTCCTTACGGTTGATCTCGAAATCCAGATAATTGCCTCCCATAACGCGCTCCGCATAGACGGAAAGCGTCCCAGGAACCTCGCGTATCACCGCTTCTATTTCCTTTCCCAAGTCTTCTAAGATGGTCAGGTCTGTGCCGGAAAGCTTTATCCCGACAGGGGTCTTGATTCCGGTGGAGAGCATGTCAATGCGGGTCTTGATGGGCATGGTCCAGGCGTTTGTGACACCGGGAAACTGGATGGCCTGATTCATCTCAGCGATCAACTTGTCGGGAGTCATGCCGGGTCGCCATTCCTCTTCAGGTTTAAGCATGATGGTGGCCTCGATCATACTCAAGGGCGCTGGATCGGTGGCGGTATCCGCTCGCCCAACCTTGCCGAAGACGTGATGAACCTCCGGGAAGGAAGCGATGATCCTGTCGGTCTGCTGTAGGAGTTCCCGTGCCTTGGTTATGGAAATACCGGGCAAGGTGGTGGGCATATAAAGAAGATCCCCTTCCCACAGGGGTGGCATAAACTCGGATCCGAGCTGGGAGAAAGGAAACCAGGTGATCAGGACCACGAGCAATGCCACCAGCAAGACGGACCATTTCCAGCGCAGCAGAAGATGCAGGATGGGATCGTAGATCCAAGTCAAAAACCGGCTGATTGGATTACGCCGTTCAGGCCGAATCTTGCCGCGGATCCAGTAACCCATCAACACCGGTACGATCGTTATTGCCAGGATAGAGGCAGCGGCCATGGAATAGGTCTTGGTGAAGGCCAGCGGTTTGAAAAGCCGTCCTTCCTGGGCCTCCAGGGTAAAGACGGGAACGAAAGACACGGTAATCACCAGCAAGGCGTAAAATAGCGTGGGGCCCACCTCGGTGGCGGCCTCACCGATGATTTTCCAGTGCTCCTTTTTGCCCTGATCGCGTTCCAGGTGTTTGTGGGCGTTTTCGATCATGATGATGGCAGCATCCACCATGGCTCCGATGGCGATGGCAATGCCGCCCAGGGACATAATGTTGGCGTTAATCCCCTGGTAGTACATCACCGTAAAGGCCATCAGGATCGCCAGCGGCAGGGTAGTGATAGCCACCATTGCAGAGCGAAAATGTAACAAAAAGAGGATGCACACCAGGGCCACGATGAGGCCCTCTTCAAGTAACTTTTCCTGGAGGGTGGCCACAGAGCGCTCGATTAATCCCGAACGGTCGTAGACCGTTATAATTTCCACATCGCCGGGTAGGCCCTGCTTGAGCTGGGCCAGCTTTTCCTTGACGTCTTGAATCACCTGGTAGGCATTAGCGCCGAATCGGACGATAATGATCCCTCCTACTACCTCCCCCTGCCCATTGAGCTCGGCCAACCCCCGGCGGATGTCGGGCCCCCTCTGCACAGTGGCGATATCCTTGAGAAGAATCGGCGTCCCATTGGCGTCCGCTCCGAGGGCAATCAGTTTGATATCCTCCACGTTCTTGATGTAACCGAGGCCACGGACCATGAATTCGGTTTCCGCAATCTCCAGCATCCGCCCTCCCACATCGTTGTTGCTGCGTTGAACCGCC
>JAZFTY010000560.1:0-4892 GCA_036446935.1 Acidobacteriota bacterium
GAACCCAACTGACCCGCCGTCACTTCAAGCAGAAGGTAACCCTCTTGCACCTGAGGACGCCCCTCCAAGATCAAAGAGAGGTTCTGACCGTAAAGGCCAAAGACGAAATAGAGCTGCAACCGGTCGCCCCTCAGATCCACCTGGAGATCCTGGAGAGTGGACTCTGAATCCGGGGATGAAAGATCCAGGTTTTCATTCAACCAGAAGTTGACCTCTGCTTCCGCCAATCGAAGGGTGGCGGATCGACCCGCCCCGATTGAGCTAGCCAACTCCCGCATCTTGGTTTGCAGACGCAGACTGGCATCGGGATCCACATCCACCTGAGGTGGGGGTGCCTGGCGTAAAATCAGGATGACGACGATCACCGACCCGGCCAGCGCTACCCACCGAAAGACTCGATAGAAGCGTCGGAAAATACCCCCAGCGGGAGGACTCGCCTCGAAGGCTTCCTCCGGCGGCTGGCTCTCGAGACTCGATGTATAGCGGGCGAAGAGAATCCCGCAGCGACGGCACTCCTCTCCTGAATCCTGCTCGAACCCGCACTTGGGACAAATTTGACTCACGTTTAAATACTCCAGGAAAACTATAGACGGATCTCTCCAGAACTGCGGTGATGCTGGTCACACCTCCAGAGCGGACCTGACGCGCGTTAGGTCGTGCGTTCGTGCCTTCGTGTAGGGTCAGGGGGCGTCAGGGGGTCAGGGGTTAGGTGATCAGCCGGTCTTCCGGCTGTTTTTACTTGCCCAGGCGAGTTTGGATGGCTTCGACCACATAGTCCATGGGCAGGACCGATGCCAAACCGGAATTTTCCTCAAAAACAATTCGCACCGCGCCTGTTTGGGCACTGACCGCAACATCACGATAGGGGACATAGGACGTGACCATGCCAATCAGATAGGCGCTGCCTACAGCCTTCGTCCCCTGTATGGCCACCTCCTCCGGTTTCGTCACCACCGGCCCACCGCTATTTCCAGGGAAAACGGGAGCATCAATCAAGAGTTCTTTGCTGGAAGCCGCCAGGGCATCCCGGATCCTGGCAATACAACCGGAGCGCACGATAACGAAGGACCGTTCCTTACCGACCAGACCCATAGGAAAGCCAAGCACAAAGACCGTGTCCCCTTCCGTAAAGCCAAGCTTCAGTGCTGTTGCCCGATCCGCCAGGTGCTCATCACTCCTAAAGTAGTTAAACTGAATATCCTGCTGCCTCAAGAACCGCGCGTTGATGGGCATGACAGCGACGTCGACATCAGGATCGGGATGGGCGTGCCATTTCACCTTTCCACCCTCTAAAAGTTTTAGCTCGTAATCACGAGCGGGGGCATCCGCCTCCGGATTAAAGCGAACAAATGCGCTATCCAAACCCTCAAATACGTGCCTGTTGGTGACCAGAAAAATTTCGTAGGTTTTATTTTTAGCGGATCCTTTTTCCACCAATTTCCCATAGAGAAATCCCGAGGCGCTCCATTTCTTCTCTCCATCCTCGTCGGGAAAGCCTACAGCAACGACACAATCTAGAAAAAACGGTGGAATAAGAGCCATAGAGTTATATCTTCCCTTCTTTTCGGTCACACTTCAAACGCACCTGTGTCAAAGTGGCGCAGAAGAGAACGATGCTCGGAAAATCAAGCATTGATTGGCTGAACTGAGCACGGGTCCGCACCGTGGGTGACAACACGGGTGTTTTTTCGCCAAACATTTTGGTATCTTCAAGCACTGAGGCTTGGACATTGACCATAAAACCAAAGAAAACCCTAAAAAAAGAAGAATCGACCCCCAAGAAACTACTCAAACTTAAGAAGAAGACCTCTTGGAGTTGGGAACGGATGTGCCGCGAACTCCATCGAGTAATGGGTGAGGAGGGTCCCTCTCACACCACTTTGTTCCGGTACGCAGAAGGAAAAGTACAGCGGCGAAACGTTCTGACGGAGCGATACGTACGAGAGGCCATCCAAAGGATCACCGTCGAGTTCATCCAACAGGAACTGAGCGAAAGCGAGGCCCAGCGAGAGGATGTTCAACAGGAACTGCATCAGACCGAGGTCCGATATCGACATCTGGTGGAAAACGCCAAGGATGTGATCTATCGCTATCGTCCTACAAACCCGCCGAGCTTTGAGTATATTAGCCCGGCAACCCAGGATATTCTGGGCTACGCTCCTGAGGAATTTTATGCCGACCCCAAGCTGCTCGAGAAACTTGTGCACCCCGAGGACCGGCAGATACTGGAGCAGGGACTGCAGGGAAAAGGTCGCTTCCATGAGCGTGCTACTCTCCGATATAGGCACAGGGACGGAAGGACGGTCTGGGTTGAGAGGGTGAATGTACCCATCTATGACAAAGCGGGCAAGCTGGTGGCGATCGAGGGCATCGCCAGAGATGTCACTGAAAACAAGAGTTTCGAACAGGCGTTGCTCTCCGTGATTGAAGGCACATCCTGGACGGGCGTCGATGACTTTCCTCGCTCTTTGATCAAGCAGCTGGCTGCCGCACTTCAGATTCGATTTGCCTTTCTTGCCGAGCTTCATCCCTCCCTCAAAAACCGGGTCTGCCTGCTTGCCCTCTGGGACGGCTCAGGTTACAGGAAGCAATTCGAATACGACCTCGAACACACACCCTGCAAGCAGGTTTTCACCGATGGCCTCTCCTATTACCCCGCCGATCTGCAAAGGAGTTTTCCCAAGGATGCCTGGCTCAAGGAAAATGGGATAGAAAGTTATCTGGCCGTTCCTGTCTATGGTCCTGCGGGTCAGCCGATCGGTCATTTGGGTGTGATGCATGACGGACCCATGCCCGAGGGCCCACCCAGAGAATCGATCTTGAGGGTCTTTGCGACCTGTGCCGGCAACGAACTCGCCCACAGGGATAGGACCCAAGTCAGCTAAGCACCTTCCTCCGAACAGATCGGAAGCGCTGCCTGCCTGCTGCCTTTGCACCGACGGCCCCTGCCAAGTGTAAAGTACAAATGTTATAATTCTATGGGTTTGGCCTATGCATCATCTGGACTAGTCCGGGTGATGCATTATCCAGGCTAAGGGATTGCGGTCCGAGAGAAAAGCGAGCGCTGGACATCCTACCAGGAACCCATGAAGTCTCTTCCCATGGAAAATTCTTCGGACGCACTCAGGGACTCGATAGTAGCCACCTTCGGGCACTCCAGCACAGCTCTTTCCGGCTCGCTCATCCTGCTGGCCGTCATCCCCTACCTGAGTACACTCTTGCAGGGGTTCGTCTACGAAGACACCGTGCAGATTTTGGAGAGCCCCACCCACTCGGAGGCCCAGACCGCCCTCAGGCGTCTGCCGTCTCAGACGCCCGCTGCCAAGCCATGACATCGGATCACGAAGGAATGCCCCATCTAAAGGATCTGCTGGACAGCCATCGACTGCAAGGTATTTCGCTATTAAAAGGCGTCGAGCTCGAGTCCATTCAGGCTCTGCTGGAAGAGTGCCCGATACACGAGCTAGAAAAAGACGACGTGCTGATCAAGGCCGGGAAACCCAATCGCTCGATCTACTTGCTCCTTTCCGGTCGTCTATCGATCCACCTTAGGACAGATTCGCCGGGACCGAATGTAATATTGGGCCCCGGAGAGACCGTCGGCGAAATGTCGGTCATTGACCGTCAGCTGACTTCAGCCACCGTTGTAGCCCACGAGAACAGCTGCGTGCTCGTGCTGGACGAAAAGGTGCTCTGGTCTCTAGTGGATATTTATCCCATCGTGGCCCGCAATCTACTCTTTATCCTCTCACAGCGTTTGCGTCACGGAAATGTTCTTGTTGAAGCTTCACTCATTGAAACAGTGTCCCAGCAAGAACTGGAAGAATTTCAACCCCGGCAAATCGAAGTCACCGAGGCTCCACCTGAAAACGAAACCGAATCCGAACCAGCCAGCCTATACAAGGCAGCTACCGCCTATTTCCTGGAATCGATCCGTCGAATTCAAAGAGAAACGGCTCCCAACATTGAACAAGGAGAGGAGCTGGTCAAGCGCATCATCGACTCCATCCTGGACGACTCAGCTCTCCTTTTATTGGCCACCAACCGACGACAAGAATTCGCCGTGAGTGCTCACTCTGTGAATGTGACCATCCTCTCTCTCCGTCTTGCACAGACCCTGAACTACGATAAAGAGAATCAAGCCAGGCTGGGACTCGCTGCGCTCCTTCATGAGGTGGGAGTTGTTTCGCTCCCCAAGCAACTGGTTCATGAAACAGGACCGGTGAGTCCAGAAGTCAGACAAAGGCCTGCCTACGGAGCCAAGATTTTACAGGGGTTCTACCCAAAGTACGATTGGCTTTTCGAAACTGTAGGGCAAGTGTACGAACGAGAGGACGGAAACGGATTTCCTCTGGGATTGAAGGGAGAAGAGATCCGCGAGGAGGCAAAGATCCTGGGTATCGTAGATGTTCTCGAAGCCTGTATCCACGATCGTCCCTACCGCAAGGCCCTGACGGGCTATCAGCTACTCGAAGAGTTGATTCGCGAGGACACCAAAGGTTTTTCCGATCCCATCGTGAAGGCCCTGTTGAAGAGCTTCTCGCTCTATCCCTATAACGAATACGTCCTCCTGAATACGAAGGAACTGGCACGGGTGGTGGAAATCAATCCGGCAAACTCATTCCGTCCCCTGGTCCAGATCCTTTACGACAGCAATGGAGTTCGGTTGGAGGAACCCAAAGAAACGGACTTGGCCCTGTCCTCTCTGCTGTTTATCTCCCAAGCGATCAGCTACCACGAGTTACCTGAGACGCCATCCGACGAACAGTGACACGCTGGTCAGTGCCAAAAGGACTCCTGTCCGTCAACCGGTTGAGAGGAGTCTGGTAGCGATGGCGCTGCCCCCCGGCAGATCTCGACCCCGTAAGGCCCAAGTCGTGCATCCTCGGCTT
>JAZFTY010000561.1:0-2120 GCA_036446935.1 Acidobacteriota bacterium
GGTATAGCCGTAGGAACCCCTTATTACATGTCTCCCGAACAGTTGATGGACAAGGAAGTGGATGCCCGCAGTGACCTTTTCTCCTTCGGTGTCCTGCTCTACCAAATGGCCACCGGCACCTTGCCTTTTACGGGCAAGGACATCAAGGTCATTTTCAATAAGATCCTCAACTCAGCACCCCTCTCTTTGAGTCAGTCGAACCCCGGATGTCCCACCGAGTTGGATCGACTGATTCAAAAATCCCTGGAAAAAGACAGGGATCTTCGTTATCAGACGGCCTCCGATCTGAGGGCCGACCTGAAGCGGATCCAACGGCAAACGGAGTCCGGTGGCTCGGACCCAGCGGGGATGCACGAGCAACCTCCAAAGATGACCGCCAAATCCAAACAGCCCGGCGATGTCAGTTCCGACACCCAGGTCATCGTGGCTGTCTTGAAGCGGCGCAAGAAGACCGTCTTTCTTGTTGCCTGCGTTTTGCTTCTCCTGGTCCTGGGACTCTACCGCTACGGGGTGGTCACTCCAATTCGGCCCGCTCCGGATGCTGGAGGTGAGGCCATCACCTCGGTGGCGGTGCTGCCCTTTGAAAATATGAGCGATGATCCTGGAATGGAATACCTCAGTGACGGGACCGCTCAGAGCATCATCTATAGCCTGTCCCAGTTGCCTCAGGTGAAGGTCATCTCCTTCTCCTCAGTCTTGCCTTACAAGGGTCGAACTCCGGATGCCCGGCAGGTGGCGAGAGACTTAGGTGTGCGTGCCGTGCTGTTTGGCAGGCTGAACCAGCAAGGGGACAACCTGTTCGTGAACGTCGAACTTGTGGATTCCATGGATAACAGCGTCCTGTGGGGCGAGCAGTTCAACCAAAAGATTACGGACCTCCTGGATGTACAGGAAAAGATCGCCATGGAAATCTCTGCCCACCTTCGCTGGCAACTCACCGGTGAAGAAGAGAGCATGATGACCAAACGGTACACAGAGAATACCGAGGCCTATCGGAGCTACCTGGAGGGCCGTTATTGGTGGAATAAGAGGACCGAGGAGGGATTTGAGAAAGCAGTTGGACTTTTCAATGAGGCAATTGAAGAAGATCCCTTGTATGCCCTGGCCTATGCTGGACTTGCTGACACTTACAACTTACTTGCATTTTACCATCACCGCACTCCGGGCCAAACCTTTCCTCAAGCAAGAGCCTCCGCACAGAGAGCACTGGAAATAGAAAGCAACCTTGCTGAAGCTCACACCTCTTTGGGCTGGATCAAGATGGTATACGATTGGGACTGGGCTGGAGCCGAAACGGAGTTTAAACGGGCTATTGAATTCAATCCCAACTATGCAAACACTCATCATTGGTACGCGTACTTTCTGAGCCTTCAGCGTCGGTTTAATGAAGGGCTTGAGGAAATGCAAAAAGCTCGAGCGCTTGATCCCCTCTCACCTCAGATCAATAGGGGGATCGGGGAAGTGCTCTTCTATAAGGGCGAATACGATGAGGCCCTAGAAGAATCACTAAGGACTTTGGAGATGGATCCCAACCTTCCAGGTACGAATGCTACGCTGACAATGACTTATTGGGCCAAGGGAATGTATGAAGAAGCCATTGCCCAATCAGAGAAATGGGCTTCCGTAGATCCTAGTTCAGCATCGGCTGCTCCTGTAGTCCTCCGCTCCCTGGCTTCCGGCAATCGGAATGAGGCAATAGCGGCAATCAGAGATTCAAAGCAACTCGCTACCTACTGGAAGGCACTGTTTTCTGCGTTAGTTGGCGAGAAGGAGAGTGCGCTGGAGTGGATGGCTCAAGCCATCAATGAACGCGATCCCGTTTCTCCCTGGTTCAATATCGCGCCCTTCTTCGACCCTCTCCGCGACGACCCGCGCTTCCAGGAGCAGCTGCGGCGGATGAACCTGGAACCCTGAAATCGGCATTATGGAATCGGTCATAAGGAGAAATAGCTCATGCAAACACTCACCTATCGAATCACCTTGACTCTTGCTGCGCTCCTCGTTCCGACCATGGCACTGGCCCAGCAGGGAAAAGATTACGTCCTCCAGGCCATCGACACCCGGGCGGAGGTATATCGCGATGTCGCTATGCAAATCTGGAACTTTGCTGAACTCGGTTA
>JAZFTY010000562.1:0-4172 GCA_036446935.1 Acidobacteriota bacterium
TCATCCACCGTAATCTGAGCCACCGTGACCGGATCGGGTCCTCCATTGATCACATGCACAACCATCTGATCCGGTTCCGGTAGAACCACCCGTTCAATCGTCAGCTCCTCCACCGGTGGAAAAGCAGCCATAAAGACCCCCAAAGGCCCATAGATGAAAAAGAGGGCTACAAAGCCAGCCAGGAGCATGATCGGAAAAAGTCCCAAAAGCCACTGTTTCATGCCTCCACCTCAAAAAAGCCCATCCAGCCCAATTCAGCAAATTCGCTCTGGTGAGCGTGGAACATGAAGGTCCCGGGATGACGGAATTTCAACTCCAAGATGTGGCGCTCCCCCTGACAAAGCATGATCGTATCCGTGAACTCATCCGGGGTGAGTCGGGTCCCGGTTCGATAAACCTCAAAGAAATTGCCGTGGATGTGAAGCGAGTTGAGGAGATCGAACTCAAGAACGTTCACCAAATAAATCCGCACCAGTTCCTGAAGCTTTACCTTGATGGGATGGCGATGATAGTGAAAGGCCACGCTGTTGGCCCCATACACTTCGTTGTCGCCGTCAAAATTGGTGTCAAACCCATTCATGACGATGACCATCTCACGGGCCTCGGGGCGCTTTTCTTGAGGATCGACAATAAAAGTGCCGTAGAGTCCCTTGTGGATGTGTCTCTTCAAAGGCACCGAATGGCAATGGTAAAGATGCAGTCCGAAGGGGTCCGCTTCAAATTCGTAGACAAACTCCCCACCAGGCTTCACCACCTCAAAAACGCCATCCATGTTGGCCGGGTGAAAACCGTGAAAGTGGATCGTATGCGGGTGGCTGCCGGCGTTGGAGAATCGGACCCGTAGGCGATCCCCCTCAGTGCAGCGCAAGGTCGGACCGGGCACCTGTCCATTGTAGGTCCAGGCCGGGAAATAGACTCCCGGTGCGATTTCAATCTCCTTGTCCACCGCCACGATGTCCCACTCCCGCAAGGTCTGTCCGTCAGGCAGCACGCTCACCTGGCCGTAGTCGAAGTCATAGAGGAATTTCGAGGGATCGAATTGGCTCAGATCCACCTCGCCGGTGGTGGACATCACCCGGGCATCGTGCGCTTCAAGAACAGGATCATCCGCAGCAAGGACGGGAGCTCCCAACAGTCCTCTTCCACCGGCCAAAGCGGTGACCCCGACAGCGCCTCCCAGTATCTTTCGTCGACTCAACTTTTTATTCTTCATAAGATCGGATCTCATATTCAGGATAAGATTTAGCCATGACTAAATTTTCTATTAGAAGAGGTTTAAAGTCAAACCGATCCAGGAAAGGAGGGCCTGACAGCCTAATCGAGGATTTTCAGAATTTCTTCCAGTTCCTTTTGAATTTCGGAAAGGGCCGGTCCTTGATCCGCTTTGGAAGACGGTTTGAATAAAGGCAGGTCAGATTTTCCATCGTCGAGAAGCTTCTTATTGGCTCCTGAAATGGTGTAGCCTTCCTGGTAGAGCAGCTCCTTGATGGCCTGGACCAGTTGCAGATCCTTTTCTCTATAAATGCGTTGTCCTGCCCTGTTTTTGGCCGGAGAAAGAAGAGTGAATTCGGTTTCCCAGTACCGCAAGACATGCGGTTGGATAGAGCACAGCTTGCAGACATCACCGATTTTATAGAAGAGCTTCTTACGGATCACCGCCATCAGAAGAAATCAGAATCTCAGCAGTCGCGACGGCCTGAAGGTGACGTATCGACTCGATGCCAACGTCATGCGTTCTCCTGTTTGGGGATTCCGTCCAAGCCGTCCTTTGCGCTGGATGACATTGAGGGTCCCAAAACCAGACAACTTCACGTTTTCGCCACTCACCAGACTTTTCTTGACGCTTCCTAAAATCAATTCCACCAGATCCTTCGCCTCTGCGAAGGAAATTCCTCCGTGCCTCTGGTAAACAACCTGAGCAATGTCCGTTTTTATCACCATCCACCCTCGGAAATCGGCTCGATCTTGGGATGCGCTACCATTTCCTCATCATAGGCAGAGGGAAAAAGAGTGTCAAGAAGAAGAATAGAAGGCAGGTGTTTAAGGTGCCACATCAGGTTTGGAATTTGGAATTTTTAACTTGTTTGGGATTTTGAATTTGGAATTTGGAATTTCCCCTGACCGCTGTTCGCGGTCAGGGGTCTATCTTCTCTCCCCTGGATTCGCTATTCTGATGCACTCTGATGCGGAACTTTGTAGTTCTCCTCTCTGTTTCTTTCTCTATGGGACCCTTGCTGGGCGGGCAGGAGCTCAGTGGGCTGGACCGTCGCCTACGAGAGGGCCAGGATGCCCTCTACCGTCTGGACTACGCCCAAGCCGAGAACATTTTCAAGCAGCTCATCGAAGAACATCCAGACAACCCTGAGGGATATGGAATGTTATCCATTGCCACCTGGAATCAGCTTCTGTTTGCCGCCTCCAATCTGGCTCTGGACGATTATGCAAGCCCCACTCCCTTCACCAAGAGTCGGACCTACAAGAACATCACTCAGGAAACCCAACGCTTCCGCGAGGCCAACGATCATCTTCTGGCCCTGTGCGAAAAACTTCTGGACAACAACCCGCAGGACACTTTGGCACTCTATTTCGAGGGTCTTGCCTATGAGAACCTGGCGGCCGAGGCCATTGTCATTACCAAAAGCAGGCGGACTGCCTTCAATTACGGCAGAAAGGCCAATAGTGTCCACAAGAAGGTTTTGGAGCTCGATCCCCATTTTATCGATGCTCAGGTCAGCGTAGCCGGCAACGAATTTGCCAAAGCCACCCTTCCCTGGAGTATCAAATGGTTGGCCTTTCTGGTGGGAATTCGGGGAGACAAGGAGCAAGCCTTCGAAAGGCTCGAGCGGGTCGCCGAGAAAGGAAAGTATCGACAGCTCGATGCTCAAGTGCTTCTGGCCGCTCTTAATTCCTGGAGTGGCGATTCCCTCAAGTCCGTTGCCATCTTCCAGGATTTGAGAGAGCGGTATCCTCAGAACTTCCTTTTTGATATCAACCTGGCAGCCATCCATCAGTTCAATCTGAACGATGCCGAATCCGCCCTCGGCATCTATCAGCAATTGATCAGGACCCTCCCCACTAAAGCTGCAGGTCTTCTTGCCGGATAAGTCTACCTGCGAATCGGACTGGCTTATCTCCAGCTGGGTCAACACAGCTTGGCCCTTCAAGCCTTTACCCGAGTCCTGGAGGAGCCCACAGGGGAAATGGAGACCGGCCCCCTGGCCTATTTCCACATGGCCCAAATTCACGAGCTGAGGGGAGCCAGGGATCAAGCCATCGAGTACTACCAGCAGGTACTTGAGGACTCCGTTCCCCAGAACACGCTGAAGGAAACCCTCAAAGAAGCCCGGCGCGGATTGAACCGTCTCAAATAGAGTATTCGGTGCCAGCCCCAAGAATTCTCCAGGAATACCAGGACTTTACTGAAGAATTCCGGGCCTGTCCCCGAATTCCCCGAAAGCACGAAGGCACGGACGGACGAAATCACCATAGACTTGACAACCTGGTTTCGCTTCTCTAGAGTGCGCCTGACATTTTATTAACTCGTCATGGTTGGATGAGCGGGAAGATCGGTGAAAATCCGACGCTGCCCTCGCAACTGTAAGCAGGAAGAAAATCCACAAGGATGCCACTGTCCGCCACCGCGGATGGGAAGGCGTGAGATTTCCCTGCGAGCCAGGAGACCGATCCAGTCATGACCTCTTAATACTTCCGATGGGGAAGTTAGGAGGTACCATGCATTACATCTCTTCCACTTTTTCTACCCTCTTTTCTGCGGGTCGCTCCAACCAGGATAGCGGATCCAGTTACGAAGTCTTACTGAAGTTACGACGTCCGCTCCATGGACTGTGGGGATATTCTCGAAACTGATCGGGAACAACCCAATCCACTGAATTCATTCTGGTTCTGAAGATTCTCGTTCGCACCGCTCTGCCCTGGACTTCTCTGTCTTCATGAAGATTCCAGAAAGCTCAGGAGACCTGACCGGGTCGGGCGAGGCAACAAAAAGGGAGTAACCCATGAAGATTAGACTTACTAGGTTTCTTACACTCATCTTGATACTCACATCCACAGCTGTGACCAGCGCCCAAACTTCTTCCCAGACCGGACAGAGCGAGCAAGATTCAACTTCACCGCCCGCGGAACAGAGTTCTGGAGAAAAGCTGCCTCCCATT
>JAZFTY010000563.1:0-3959 GCA_036446935.1 Acidobacteriota bacterium
TTGGTGCTGGGCATGGCCACCCTGCCCACCGTCAAGCCGGGAGAACCGGTGTGCTATCTGGGCATCCCCACCACTTCTTTATCCAAGATTCGTAAGAGCCTCAAGAAACCGCCCTTGTCGAGTTTGCACCGGAGGATTCGACGGCAGCTGGCATCGAATATTTCGTATACGGGGAGGTGATCGGGAGTAGGGGGAACGGCCTCAGGGCCGTTCGGCACCCTGAGGTACCTCCCACACTCTGGAGAGGTTCTCGCCACACTAGGCCCCGGCCCGCAGGCTAAAAACTGCGGCTCTGACAGAACTCCTGCAAAGCACCCAGTGAAACTGACCTTTTGAGATCGCAAATTGCGACCTCAATAAATCAGGATGGGGCGGTGGGTGATGTCGGATTTGCCCCGGAGGATTTTGATCTCCACCTTGTGCTCGGTGGGCTCATCGCCTGCTTCCACATAGAATCCCAGGGTATAGCTGTTGGCAAGACGGGACTTCAGATCGACGAATACATCGTCAATATAGGCGAGCTCTTCTGAGATATAGAAGTGTCCGGAAGTTTCCCTAACCAGATTGCGAAAATAGTAGGTGTTCATCCTCTGTTCAAAGGTGTTTCCGACTCCTGTCGGGAACCGGCGGGCAAAGGAAACGACATAGACCTCAATATTTTCATGTCGTAAGAGTTGTCGATATTCCTCCAGGTTCTTGTAGGATTCCCGATCAACTACGGCGGTAAAGAGCACCAGGATCTTGCGTCTTTCGCTTCGATCCTTTAAAAGATCCACCCCTCGCCCCAGCATACGGGCTACCGGGATGTTTTCCTTGTCCAACCCAGTCCAATTGGGCTGCATGCGAATCAGGGCGTCCTCCAGAAGATAGTCATCCTCGGTGAAGTTTTGAACGATCGAAAACTCCTTGTAAAACTCAGCCAGCAATACGGGACCCATCGCTACCAGGGGGGGGAAAACACCTTCCATCAGCCCATAAATCACATAGTCCACAATATTGTTCTGTCCCATTTGAGGCATGCTCCTTGCGAACTGGGCAGTGCGGGGACTGTTTTCAATAATGAAGGCGAAGGCGGTGGAGACCTTCTGATAGCCAAAGTAGCGGATCTCGACCGGCTGCTCGTCCAGGTAAAGGGCAACCTCCTCTTCTTTGAGATCCCGGTAATAGATCCTGTTCTGATCCCGGGCCGAGAAAGTCAGATAGATGCCCTGCCGATCCGCTCCCTGCGCTATTAGGCCCAGCAAAAACGAGGTCAAGACTGCGGCTGGAAGGTATCGTTTCATGGAGTCCTTAGCCCGCATCATGCATAAGTTCTCTACTGCATCGCCGAAATGCACTCAGCCTGACTGTGCGACCCGCAAAGCGGGTGCCCCCTCAGTCGGCCTCCTCAGCGTACTATACAGTACGCTTGCGGGGGCCTCGGTCGCGCGTGGCGCAGCGCACTCAGGCCGGCGCTTTCGTCGCTTCGTGACGAGAACCTATGCATAATTCAGGCTAGCTTCCTCAGATTTAGATGATCATGCAAGGGATAAGTTACATCGGGCGCACTTGGTGGGTCCGGCCACCCGCTTTCGTCTTGACAAGACAACGGTTTGCGGCTAAAAACGTGGCAACGCATTGAAAAATTTAACTGTTAGTACCGCGAGTTTCGATAGAAAAATCAGTAAACCGTCAAACTAGGGAGGCATTATGAAAATCGAACCCTGCCGGATCAAAACCTTTGTCGTCATCCTGAGCCTGCTGTTCTTCTTCCAGGCTAGTCACTCGTTCGCTCAGCTGGTGCCCGAGGTGGCCAAATTCGGCTATGCCGACACCATCTTTGTCAACGGAAAGGTGGTGAGCATGGACGATGAGTCCCGCTCAACCATGGTTGGAAACATCTATGAGGCGATCGCCGTTAAGGGTGACAAGATCGTGAAACTGGGAACCACCGCCCAGATCAGAGCTCTAGCAGGTCCCGATACCCTGGTTCTCGATCTGAAGGGAAGAACTCTGATTCCCGGCATTATTGAGCCCCACAGCCATATGTATGGCAATGCCCCGCAGTACCTGAGTCGGCTGGGCTTTGAGTATCCTCCCAAAGGAGTCCTGATTACCTCAGCCACAGCGGATCCCACCTCCCTGGAAAAGACCCAAGCTATTATTCGGGATGCCATCAAGGACGCGGTCACCAAGGTGGAACCCGGAGAGTGGATCGTCCTTTCATTGGGACGTCATCCTGAGGAGGCACCCCAGCAACTCCGCCTGTGGCAAATGACTCGGCGTTTGACCAACCGCAAGACTATGGATCTGTGGGCGCCGGATAACCCGGTGCTGATGCGGCCCGGGTTGAGAGGGAATGTCAATTCCAAAGCCCTTGAGGTCCTGGAAGAGTTTTTCCCCGGCTACGCCAAATCCATTCACGAGACCATGCACGGGGATGTCATCGGAGAAGACATTGCCGACATCGGGTGGGTAGGAAGCCAGGAGATGTCGGTCATCACCTGGGAGCTGTTTCTGGAGAAACTCCCTCTGAACACTCTGGCCCAGGCCATCAAGATCATCTCTGAAGATGCCTCAACCAAAGGAATCACTACCTTTTCCAGCCGCATTCAGTTCCCCAAGATCATGAGCGGCTATGCCACCCTGGCTGGATTGGGCCAGATGCCCATTCGCCTCTCGGCCCACTATGAAATCCATCGCATGCCCACCGATCCTCAGCAGACCCGTCAAATCTATCGACGGACCGGAGTCCTGCAGGGAATCGGAGACGATTATCTGTGGATTGACGGCGTGGCCTCAGAGCGGTGGGATTCGCTTTACCCGGAATCGTGCACAGGACCCGATACCATCGCTCCACCCCACATCAAAGCTCGGGAAGTCTGCCCCGCACCCGGGGAACTGCCTTGGGATACGCTCGAGAACGCGGCCAAGGCAGGCTGGCGTCTGGCGGGCGTGCATATGTGCGGCAGTGAAAGTGCGCGATCCTTCTTTAAGATGATCGATCGAGCCCGGGAGGTGAACGGCTGGAGCATGCAGGATGTCCGCGACATGAAGATGACCGGCGAGCACTGCAATCTGATCGGAAAAGACCCGGCAATCATCCAGCAACTGAAGGACTACGGCATCATCTTGAGCTGCGGTCCCGACCTGGTTGGAGAATCACCCGCCTGGGTTAAGGACTACGGCGAACAGATCCAGCCCTTTATCCTGCCTTTCAAGACCTGGATCGATGCGGGTGTGAAGCTGGTGGGGCAGCATTATGGCCGCACACCGCCCTTTAACAAGCTGTGGCAGGCGGTCACTCGCGAATTTGATGGGGTGGTCTGGCAGCCCGACGAGCGGATTGACCGAGTGCATGCCTTGAAGATGTGGACCTCATGGGCCTCCGAGTACATCCTCAAACAGGACAAGTTGGGCACGCTGGTAGCCGGCAAGTTCGCCGATCTGGTGATTCTGGATCGCGACTACTTTACGATACCTGTGGATGACATCTTGAAGATCCGCACTCCCCTGACCATGGTCGGCGGCAAAATCATCCAGTTGCAGGGGTCCCTGGCCAGCGACTTTGGCATCGAGTCGGTGGGACCTGTCTACGATTTTTCAGATGAAGACGTGGCCGCTGAATTTCTGAGTGGCAGAAGCGGAAACTGAGCATCGTTCCTAGGTCATAAGGGACATCCCCCCACAAATAAGTGGATGGGATGTCCCTTTTTTCTTTCAGCCTCAGGGCCGTTCGGCACCTGAAGTGCCTCCCACTCTCAGCCTAGTTCTCAGTTGGTTGCAAGTAGTGTAGGGGTCACTACAGCATCAGGATAAATTCGGGGTCCACTAAGGCTCGAGGTGACGAGGGCTTAGTTCGGGTTGACCATGCTGACCTCAGTCTCCTGGGCGGATCCTAAGGCAGGGGTTCCCGGGGGTAGTTTTCCCTTGGGCACGCTGACATAACCCTTGATTTGGTCCTTGAGCACTTGATTGAT
>JAZFTY010000564.1:0-2148 GCA_036446935.1 Acidobacteriota bacterium
CGGGGCGGTTGATCCGGCGGCCCAGCAGTTGGATTTTTTCATTCGGAGTCCGGAGACGGATGATCAAAACAATCCCACCCGAAAGGTGTTTGATCACTTCTTCGCCATGGAGGTGACCTGGAAGTAGGTGTCCAAACCCAACTTGATTTTCCTTAAGTCCTGTGTGGGCGCACAGCTGTGCGCCCACAAACCCCAATCTATCAACGGCTTGTAGGAGAGTTTAGGGACTGTCCCAAGAATTCTCTCAGAATTCGGGGACTGTCCTCAAACTCTCCCTACACAAGAAACCTGGGTCAGCCGACTTTTGCGACGGTAAAACAGCGCTGGTCCTGTCCGCCCTGATCGCATACTTTCTCTTTGCCGGGGTGGCCTTCTGGCTGGATAGCAAACGGACCTAGTGCCCCGCTAGACCACGGTGTCCTCAGTCAGAGGGAGGGCGCTTTTTGGCACAATTTTAACATGGTGTGGGAACTGTAATGGCGACCGCAAAGCGATTGCCGCCAATGCCCAGCGTGAAGGACCTGCTGGGCACACATGAACAGCAAAGTACATCCTTATTAAGAGGCGTTGATTTTGAGCACGTTGTGGATGTGCTCGAAGAGTGTCCGGTAGAAGAGTTAAAAAAAGACGACATACTGATCTCTCCGGGGCAACCTCGTCGCTTCATCTACCTGCTCCTGACCGGTCGTTTGAGTGTTCACCTGAACAAGCTCATGACCGACCCCATTGTGATCCTGGAACCCGGGGAAGTGGCGGGTGAAATGTCGGTCGTGGATCATCAGCCTGCCTCGGCCTACGTCCTGGCCCAGGAGGATAGCCGAGTCTTGGTCATGGACGAAAAGGCTATCTGGGCCCTTGTGGATCGTTATCCCATCGTCGCCCGCAATTTACTCTATATCCTCTCCCAGCATGTGCGTCACGGGAATGTTCTTATTGAAGCTTCGATCCTCGAGAAGGTTTCGGAGCAGGAGCTGCAGGAGTTTCAGCCCGAGGGGGTCAATAAAGCCAAGGGTCGGGTTCAGGCGGAAGTTGCCGCCGAGATGCTCAACTTATACAAGACCGCGACCACCTATGTTCTGGACTCGATCAACCGGATTCAGGAAGAGAAGAACCTTAATGTAAGACGGGGGGAGCAGCTGGCCAGGTCCATGGTCGATTCCATCGTGGACAGTTCAGCTCTTCTGATGTTAGCCACCGATAGAGTGCAGGAATTCTCGGTGAGTACTCACTCCGTAAATGTGGCCGTTTTGTCGATACGCCTCGCACAGACCTTGAACTACAATCTGGAGCATCAGGTCAGGGTAGGGCTTGCTGGGCTGTTACACGAGATCGGGGTGGCGTGGCTCCCCGAGCGACTGCTCCATAAAACGGGGGAAGTGAGTTCGGAAGTTCGACAGCGGCCTGTTTACGGAGCCAAGATCTTGGGGCACTTGAAGCCACCCTTTGATTGGATGGCCCAAATTGTGGGACAAATCTACGAACGAGAGAATGGAAGCGGGTTTCCTCTGGGTTTGGCGGGAACAGAGATTCGCGAGGAGGCAAAGGTCCTGGGCATCATGGATGTTTTCGAAGCCTGTATCCACGATCGTCCCTACCGCAATGCCCTGACGGGCTATCAGCTACTCGAAGAGTTGACTCGCGACGACACCAAAAGTTTTGCCGATCCCATCATCAAAGCCCTGTTGAAGAGTTTCTCGCTCTATCCTTATAACGAATACGTTCTCCTGAATACGAAGGAACTGGCGCGGGTAGTGGAAGTCAATCCGGCCAACTCATTCCGTCCCCTGGTCCAGATCCTTTACGACAGCAATGGAGTAGCGTTGGAGGAGCCCAGAGAAACGGACTTGGCCCAGTCCTCTCTGCTGTTTATTACCCAAGCGATCAGCTACCACGAGTTACCGGACGGTTAGCCCCGCGCTTCGTGCGCGTTCCAAGTCTTGGCTTTTGTGTTTGTTTGGGATTTGGAGTTTGGGATTTTGAATTTCCGCTGACTGCATCCGGTCTGCCGGTTGCAGTCAGCGGTCAGCGGTCAGCTCTTCCTCTTGATACCCTGGACGTCCTGTCTCAGAAGCTTCCTGGCCAGATCCAGGAGAGCCTCATCAAGTAACTCGACATCATCTCGTCCAGTAGCTGCCACCAGCATGGATA
>JAZFTY010000565.1:0-3356 GCA_036446935.1 Acidobacteriota bacterium
TTGTGAATACCCCACTTCCAACCGGTAAAAACACAGATGAACAAGGCTCCGACGGCCAGGGCGATCTCTCCGAAGTAGCGAAAGGCCAGATCCATGAATCCCGACAAGAAGGAGACCGAGCCATTGCTCAGCGAGCTGGGAATCCCCATCAGGAAAGCGGAAGAACCGATCACGAGAGCCGCCCTTCTTCTTGGCCATCCCCGTTGATCGATAAAATAGGCCACCACGACCTCAAGGAGAGAAATGGTAGAGGTCAGAGCAGCAATCGCCAAAAGGGAAAAGAAGATTGTCCCGAACAGTTGTCCCATGGGTATGGCATTGAAAATGTTGGGAAGCACCAAAAAGATAAGGCCAGGGCCAGCCTCCGGAGAGAGGCCCTGAACGGAGAAAAGGGCCGGGAAAATGGCGAATCCGGCCAGAAACGCAATCATCGTATCGGCGAGGCTGATATAGATGGCACTGGAGACCAGATTGTCGCTCCGGGAAACATAACTTCCATAGGTGATCATGGCTCCCATCCCCAAACTGAGGGTGAAGAAAGCATGTCCCAGCGCGGTCCTGACGACGACGAAGTCGACCTTGCTGAAATCTGGATTGAGATAAAAGTTGAGACCCTCCTGGGCTCCCGGAAGGGTGACCGAGCGGACCACCAGAAGAAGGAGGAGGGCGACCAGAACCGGCATCAGAATCTTGGTGGCTTTTTCGATACCTCCTTCAATCCCGCCACTGACAATCCAAGTGGTCACCCCCATAAAGAGGAGGTGATAGAAAAGGGTTGAGGGGCCGTTGCCGACAAACTCGCTGAAAATGTTGCTAATCGCGGTGGAATCCACCCCGGCGAACTGACCACTCACGGTGACCAGGATATACTTCACCGTCCATCCGGCCACTACGCTGTAGGCGCTGAGGATCATGAACCCGGTGAACACTCCCAGAGCCCCCACTGCCTTCCACCAGGTGTTGGGGGCAAGAGTCTTGAAGGCGCCCACAGGGTCGCTTCCTGCCTTGCGGCCGATGGAAAGTTCTGCAAGCATCACTGGAACACCAATGATCAGAACACAGCCCAGATAAATCAAGACGAAGGCGGCCCCCCCGTTTTGCCCGGTCATGGTCGGGAACCTCCAGATATTTCCCAATCCGACGGCGGATCCCGAAGCCGCCAGAATGAATCCCCATTTGGATCCCCAATTGCCTCGCGTGGAAGGATTCTCTCTCATGAATTCAGTCGACTCACGAACGATGTATCGAATTCGCCTTTGATGAAATCTGGATGATTGATGATCCTCTTGTGCAGAGGGATCAGGGTTTTAATCCCCTCGATGACAAATAGATCCAGCGCCCGATTCAAGCGGGCCAGAGTTTCTTGTCGGTCGCTGCCATGGGCAATCAGCTTGGCGATCAAGGAATCGTAGTGGGGAGAAACCCTATACTCGGTGAAGGCGGCAGAGTCCACTCGTATGCCGGGACCGCCGGGGGGATGGTAGGCCGTAATAGTACCGGGAGAAGGGGTGAACTTCTCCGGGCACTCCGCATTGATTCGACATTCGATGCTGTGCCCACGAAAAGTGATGTCCTGCTGAGCAAAGCTCAGTTTTTCCCCGGCTGCCGCTCGGATTTGTTCCTTGACGATGTCCAGTCCGGTGACCATCTCTGTGACGGGATGTTCCACCTGAATGCGAGTGTTCATTTCCAGAAAGTAGGATCTGCCGTCCGGGGTGAAGAGGAATTCTACGGTTCCAACATTTTCGTAATTGACGGCTTGCATGGCCTGGATGACCTTCTGTCCCAGTTCTTGTCTGAGTTCCTCAGAAAGGAAGGGGCTTGGAGATTCCTCGATCAACTTCTGATGACGGCGTTGAATGGTGCACTCCCGTTCTCCCAGATGAACCACGTTACCGTGCTGGTCTGCCAAAATCTGAAATTCGATATGGCGGGGGCTTTCCAGGTAGCGTTCGGCATAAACCTCTGCGCTGCCGAAGGCGCTCTCAGCCTCTGATTGAGCAATGGACAGAGCATCCGATAGTTGTTCGGGCTCGGTCACGACTCGCATCCCTCTTCCTCCACCGCCTGCCGCCGCTTTGAGGATCAACGGATAGCCCACCTCTTTAGTCATTTGCTCCAGCTTCCCATCGGCGTCCTCGAGAATGCCGGTACCGGGAACAATGGTGAGCCCGAGTTCGCTCATCTTCTTTTTGGCCCGAGCTTTATCTCCCATGAGCTCCATCACACCGGCAGAGGGGCCAATAAACTTGATGCCGCAGGTTTCACACACTTCGGCGAAATGAGAGCTTTCGGCGAGGTAGCCGTAGCCGGGATGGATCGCATCCACATCAGCAATTTCAGCAGCGCTAATGATACTGGGGATGTTGAGGTAGCTATCCTGACTCCTGGCAGGCCCAATGCAAAGGGCTTCGTCAGCAAAACGAACGTGAAGAGAGTGGCGATCTTCTTCAGAGTAAACTGCTACCGAAGGGATTTGCAGTTCCTTGCAGGCATAAATAATACGCAGCGCTATCTCACCGCGATTCGCAACGAGGATTTTTCCGAACATCGGGTCAGCTGTTTACCTGAATTTCGAATAAAGGTTGGCCATACTCCACCGGTTGGCCGTTCTCGACAAGTATCCGGATGATGTCGCCCTCGACTTCGCATTCAATCTGGTTGAAGATTTTCATGGCTTCAATAACGCACAAAACAGTACTTTCCGTCACATGATCTCCTGGCTTGACAAAGGGTTCCGCATCCGGCTTGGGTGTCAGATAGAAGGTCCCCACAATGGGGGCTGTAAAGATATGGTTGGTTTCCTCTTTTTCAGGTGTCTTTTCTATTTGGATCGCTTCGGGGGAATCCGTTGTAGGGGTCTTGGCGACAATCGGCGCCTGTGTGACGACTGGACCGGTCGGACTCTTGCTGATCCGTATTCGAACTCCAGATCTCTCCATCTCGAATTCTTCAATATTGGATTGCTCAATCAGCTCGATCAGCTCTTTGAGTTCTTTGATGTTCATGCCGGGATTATTGTCCTAGCTTGGTGTTGATTAGTCAATTAATTCGGTGTTTGTGCGGCCAGGGTGTTACTGAGCCCGGTTTGAAAGTAACTGATAGCCGTTCTGGGTCACCACCACAGCGTCTTCGATTCTTACGCCATACTGGCCTGGCAGGTAGATTCCCGGCTCGATGGTAAAGGCCATCCCTTGCTGAATCTCACCTGGTCTGACAGTGGATACCCTGGGCAATTCGTGTACCTCCAGACCGAGACCGTGCCCGGTACCGTGCCCGAAATAATCTCCGAATCCATGCTTTGAAATCACTCCCCGCGCTGCCGCATCGATCTCGGAAGATAGAACGCCGGGCTC
>JAZFTY010000566.1:0-2189 GCA_036446935.1 Acidobacteriota bacterium
AGGTTCTTGTCACGAAGCGACGAAAGCGACGACCTGACAAGGGCGGGGGCACCCGCTTGCGGGTCGGAGGCCCCCGCAAACGTACTGTACGGTACGTTGAGGAGGCCGACGGAGTGCAACGCAGTCAGGGCGGATGATTTCCGTCGCTGCAGTAGAGAATTTATGCATAATGCGGGCTTGGGACTCCCTTTCATCCATACGGTCATGTTTGCGGATGGGGCGGGACGGCCCCGAAAAACGCTGCCGTATTGATGAAAGGAAGTAGTACGGGGCAGATGAGTCAAAAATCTGTCGCAATCCTGCCAAGAACTGTCCTAAACCTCCAGAGAATGGTGATTTATCACTTCTCTTATCCCTCCAATTCAACGATAATAAGGAGGACAGGTTCAGAGAGATTTGCGTCCAAGAAGGAGGCTGTCATCGCATGATGGCTATCCTCCAAAAGAACCAAGAGAGATTCATGGCGGGAAGTGCGGAAAACATACCTTGGTGCCTCGAGACCATTTCCTATCCCTTCTCCTGATCGATCGAGTGCCGGATCCGACCGCGGCCAGTCGATGGAGCGGACGCATGGGCTAAGGTAGCCGGGATGATGCATAGTCCCGGCTAGCAGCACAGGAGGGAGGGGCCCAGACAGGCCTCCTCCACCTCAGACATTTCGACAGAATAGTCGAATCTGTGGACTTTCTCGATAGGTTCGACTTCAGTCTGGGCTCCCAAGCCCCAAAGGGTCCAGTGGCTGGTGTAACAGAAGCTGAGTAGATGCGAAGATAAACACACCTCATGATGATTCATCGAAATGAAGCTCTAGATCCCGGCGAACTAGCCAATATGCTCTTGCTGAGAGGTGTTGAGCTTGAATCCATTCAAGGGATTCTGGAATCCTGTTCGGTTCGATGCTTAGAGAAAGGTGATGTGCTCATACATGCCGGACAACCCAATCACTTTCTTTACATGATCCTATCGGGTCGTCTACGCATTCACCTTGAGCTTGAGTTGAATCCGATTGTCATCCTGGAGCCCGGGGAGATCGTCGGCGAACTCTCTCTCATCGACGGCCAGCTGACCTCAGCCAACGTTGTTGCCGATGAGGACTGTCGCTTGCTCGTACTGGGCGAAAAGGCACTGTGGTCTCTGGTTGTTTCCTGCCACGCCGTCGCTCGCAATCTCTTATTTGTCCTGGCTCAGCGTTTGCGGCATGGAAATGCTCTCATCTGGACAGCTCAACAGTTACAGCCGGTCGAGAGCTACGCGGTGATCGATGTTCTTACCGGTCTCCATAACCGTCATGGGCTGGACACTCTGCTGACACAGGAGATGAGACACAGCAAACAGGGCGGCTTGGCTCTTTCTTCCCTGCTCTTTGATATCGATAATTTCGACAGCTACAACGACTCCTATGGCCATCGAGGGGGGGACCGTGTCCTTTATACAATCGCACGCACTCTACGAGAGGTTATGGGTGAGAAGGGACTGATCGCACGCTACGGCGGGGACCAGTTCCTCATCCTGATGCCGGACACGGATTCCCGTACTGCCAGGGAGACCGGTGACCGCCTGCGTGGGAAGGCCTGCGAGGCCAAAATATATCGAGCAGACCGACGTCCTCTCCCCCCCGTTACTCTCTCCGGTGGTCTGGCTCAGATGAGCGAGGAGGATACGCCCGTATCCTTGATCGCAGCAACCAAGTGGGCCCTTCATCAGGCTAAGAGAGAGGGAGGCGATCGGTTGTCTCTGGTTGAACGTCCCTGCTGACCCGATCCGTCACAGAAAATCCCTGAAATCTGTGTTCCCGTAGTGGTAGGATAGAAGTGATGCTGGCCAAGAATTCATTGGGCATTGTCCTACTTCTTAATGGGTTCCTGATTCTCAATGTGGGTTGCTCCTCGGCAACAAAGAACCTAGGCTCACTGGGTGATCCTCTGGAAAGAATCTCTGTTCAAAGAGCCCCGTCAGCCGGAATATCCATCACCAGAACCCAAGATGAAGACAGGTATGATTTTTATATCTCTTTACTCGATGAATCGGGGGAGACTTCTCGAACCTATATCGTCAAAGGCTTCAGCGAACAAGCGAAGGCTCAGTTCTACGGAAATCTGAATTCTGTGATCATCAACGATAAGAGCGAGATCCTCTATGCACTCGTTGTTGATAAAGACATTGAATATCGAAAATATCGAGATGATCCG
>JAZFTY010000567.1:0-5800 GCA_036446935.1 Acidobacteriota bacterium
TTCGGGCTCTTGACCTCTCAGGCCAAACACGATGGCTGGTATGACCAGAAGGGTTTCTTCGAGCGCAAATTGGAGAATCCGGAAATTTTCGATGAGGGCAAATCGAAGGAGCCCTTGGAACGCTTGAAGATGCCCAATTTCGATCTCAGCCCCAAGGAGATCACTCAATTAACGACTTTTCTGTTGGGTAGCGTGGACTCCAAGTTCCCTGAAACTGCTTTCTACCAGCCATCCGACCAGCGCAAAGAGATTCAAAAGGGCTGGTGGTTGGTCAGAAAATACAACTGCGTGGCCTGTCATCAGTTCACTCCTGCTCAGGAAGCAACCGTGCTGGAGGAACTGCCTTTGTACCAGGATCCGGACTGGCGAGAACAGCTGCCTCCCAGCCTGGTGGGTGAAGGAGCCCGTGTGGATCCCAACTGGCTGGCCCGCTTCCTGAAAAATCCGGCTCTGGACGAGAACAATCTGAACCGCAATGGCGTCCGCAGTTATCTGGAAGCGCGCATGCCCACCTTCGATCTGTCCGATGAAGAAACTCAGCAGCTGGTCCGGTTCTTTTCCGCTCTTTCCAAACAGTCGATCCCCTACACAGCTCCTGCCCTTCAGCCCTTGTCTTCTCGAGAACTGACCCTGGCCCGAGAGCTCTTCACCCACACCGCCGCTCCCTGTTTGAAGTGTCATGCTACGGGAGATCTAGTCACAGACCCGGATGCCACGGCTCCGAATTTCCTGTTGATCCCCGGGCGTCTGAAACCCGACTGGACGGAACGCTGGATCGTCCACCCGGAAATCATTCGACCCGGAACCAACATGCCTTCGGGGCTGTTCCGTCAGGAGGGACAGCGTTGGGTGTTTGCTCCGGCCGACCTGCCCAGCCTCAGAGGCTACGACCAGGATCATGCCAAACTGATGGTGCGATACATGTTCCAGTACTCGCCGGCTGAGCAACGCCGACTAACTGGAAGATAATAGAATTGAACCACCCATCCGCTAACTTATTTTGAGAAAGGAAGAAAATATGTTGAATCGTAAATTTCACCTAGGACTGATTTTGTTTCTGGTCTCTGTTCCCCTGGCCTGCGGTGGAGGAGCCCCCGCTACCGAGGAGGCCTCCGAAGAGGCTTCCGCTACCGAGGAGGCCTCTCAAGGAGTTGCACCCGATCTCTCCCAGGCGGGAGCGGTTTCCGGAAAAGTGAATTTCCAGGGCGAAGCTCCTCGAATGGCCCGAATTCGTATGGGTGCAGAACCTGACTGTGAAGCCAAACATGACGGTCCCATCACTTCACAGGAAGTGATTGTCAATGACAACGGCACCCTGAAGAACGCTTTTGTCTGGGTCCAGACAGGACTGGAACAGTACAGTTTCGAGACTCCTTCGGAGCCCGTGACGCTGGCTCAGGATGGTTGTCGTTACCTGCCCCACGTCTTCGGAGTTCAGAGGGGTCAGGAAATCAGAATCACCAACGGTGACTCCGCCACCCACAATATTCACCCCCTGCCCCAGCAGAACCGGGAGTGGAACATTTCTCAAGCTGCCGGTCAGGAGATGACCCGATCCTTCCCACGCCAGGAAGTGATGATTCCGGTGAAGTGCAACATCCATCCCTGGATGAAAGCCTATGTGGGCGTGGTCTCTCACCCCTATTTTGCGGTGACCGGAGAGGATGGCTCCTTCGAGTTAAAGAATCTGCCTCCGGGAGACTACACCATTCAGGTCTGGCACGAGAAATACGGCACCCAGGAACAACAAGTAACGGTTGCCCCCCAGGAAAGCCAGGAGATCGAGTTCGGCTTCGAAGGATAGTTCAAGAGCTCAGGAAGCGCGCGCCAGCGCGCTTCCTGAGCGTTCCAGCTTCCAGGTCGGAGCTCGCTTCGCTCGCGTTCCAGGTTCCATGTTTCAGGTTCCAGGTTTGGAATCTTAAATTTGAGATTTTGAATTTTAGTTAACACTTGTCAGCTGTAATGGACTCTCATGGCGGGACGAATTGGGCCCCTTCAAACTGCACTCGTTTTGCTGGCCCTGGTAGTCTGTGTGGTCGTTCCCTTTTACTTTTGGCAGGGAACCTGGTTTGGACGCCCCCTGCAGGATGAGGAACTCACCCAGTTTTTGACCGATCCAGACAAGTCTCGGCGGGTTCAGCATGGGCTGTCCCAGATCGCTGCACGCATGGAACGGGGTGATCCCAAAGTCGCCCAGTGGTACGAGACCGTTGCCCAGCTCTCAGAGCACTCGGGTCCACAGGTGCGAGTGACCGCAGCCTGGGTGATGGGGCAGGATTCCACTTCCGAGCTGTTCCATAACACTCTCCTTCAGATGCTCAGTGATGACGAAGTTCTGGTCAGGCGAAATGCGGCCTTGTCACTGGTCCGCTTTGGCGACGACGAAGGGCTAAGCGAATTGCGAGCCATGCTTGCCCCTGATAGCGAGCCGGAGCATGTCTGGGAATCCCTGAGAGCTCTTGCCCTAATCGGGGGTACTGCAGAACTCGACCTGGTCGACGCCGTTTCAGAGAATCCCCTTTTTGACGACGACCTGCGGAGACAGGCGACCCTGACTTACCAGGCGATCGAGAGCAGAATACAGGAAGCGCGCTCTGACCCCCTGACCCCCTAACCACAGACAACTGGAACTTGGAACTTGAAACCTGGAACGCGGGGGAAGCCCGCTACCTGGAACCTGAATCGCGCGCGAAGCGAAATCAGTACGGTAAGGGACCTAATACCGCCTCGTAGTCCTTGGTCGAGACCATATCGATCGCATCCCAGGGACAGCCCTCCAAGAAGGTTCCCTCCGGACCCTTACTGATGCAAAGCTTGCAACCAATGCACAGCAGGGCATCCACTTCGATTCGCCCAAAGGGGGGATGCTCTTCATCCGGCACCCAGATCATGCAGTTTCCTATAGGACAGTAATCCACACAGGCAGGGGAGCCGGCACAGCCGGTACAGGCATCATTGATGACGGCAATCACAACGGGTTTGCGCTTGCGCTGGTCCGTTCGTTTGATGGTTGAAGCGTCTTTAAAAGGATCAACAGCCATGGTTCTTTCACTCTTTAGAATTGGAGTCAGAAGGTTCACTACTGGAGTCAAGAGGTTCGGGGCCATACCAGGAAACCTCATGCTCCGGATAAGCACTTTCAATCATCTTCGCTACCGCATCTCGATCCTCTTCCACTCCATAGGTCGGGTTGGACCCGAACAAGGTGATGTTCTCATAGTACAGGTTGAAGGCGACGCTTCCCCCGCCCCCGATCTGTAAGTCACCCCCCTTTTCAAAGAAGCCATTCTCTCCCAGTTCTTCCCGTGCCGACTCCACGATTTGCTCCTCGATCTTGTCCACATAGGGCTGGTAGTTCAAACCCCGAACGATGGTTCTTCTCTCGGCATCCCATTCCAGCTGAAGGAGGAGATACTGGAACATAACCCCTCCCCCTTCCAATCGAACATCAGCGATTTCCGCAAGCGACATGAACTCTCCTTTTCGATCCTGCTAAGCACCGCAGGGGTCAGCCGGTAGCTGACCCGAACCGAAAGGGATGGCACGATTTCCGTGGCTGAGGCACCCCTGTCACCGTTCGGGCGAGCCACCGGCTCGCCCCTACCCTGGAAGTTTAGCGGAACAGCAGACCGCAAACAAGTTCGCGGCTTCCTATCAGACACCAGTAGCACGAATACGTTTGTCTTGCTACACTTACCCCGTTCGTGCGCCTGCAGCTCAGAGGATAGAGCTGGGGGTTCCTAACCCCTTACAGGGGGATTTCCTAAACTATTGAAAACACACAGAAACCCGGCATTTTCAATATTTTAGTTCTTGTGCCAAGTTGTACGAAACCGTGGAAAATGTTGCAACAGGTAGAGTGAGTCTTGCAGCAATACACTGCCTCCAGCTTGCCTGTCCACTGAAATTCCTCCAACTTCTGCATTTTTTCCTCTAAGTGACGCCCGTCACTGTCGGCCATTTCCAAAACCTCAAAAATATCTGAGTACCCCATGAGAGTCTCATGGCATCGTCGCTGCCCGAAGTGTGGGTAGCAAAACATTATTAAAAATTACCGCGAATACCACTGCACACGATTTCTGATTTGCTTCAAAGGAATGAAAATCGGCTTCCGGACTTTTGTTATCCGAATCGCATTCAAGCCAAGAAGACGTTGACCACGATGGTGACACGGATTTAGTGCTTCACTTCCGTCTACTGAATTCCAGCCTTGACTGTGACTCCACAGAAGGTACTCTCCTGGGATTCGACGGGATAGCCATTGAGGGTGCAGACAGCGTAAGAATGGTGGGGGGAACTACAGTAATTACTGTTGGGCAACCCCTACCTTGAAGCAGCCTTTGTCGACCTTGGGCAACTCTACGATTTCGGTGTAGCCTTGCTTTTCCACCTCAACTGCGGTGGAGCAATGTTTCATTTGTAGGCTGCCCACCACGTCGCACTGGCCACTGAATGACCTCGAGCGGATATCCCATCGCAGTTCGGGAGGAATCACCGAAAAAGCCTTTCACCCTTGACATGGCCGTGATTTCGGGTAAGGATAAGTGCGGTTTAACCTCTCTTCCCCACAGGGGAGACCGCAAGAGCTTGCCCCTCTTCTTCCTTAATTTAGGCACAGCAAAACAGAAGATCCAGAGGCAGCTTAAAACCAGGTGTGTCAAGTCACCAAGTCCGGAACCGGAGCCGATCAAATGGATTACTTTGACCACACTGCAACAGGAGTACGAGTGCGTTCCGATAATTAAAATGTGGCCTTCACTACTGCAGATGATTCATTCCGCTATCTTCAACACTCGTAGGGAGTTGGAGGTAGCTACGGGCACGGGTTTAGCACCAACTGGCGGTTTTAAGCCGGGCCGGGACTCGACAGTTTTCCAAGCGAGCATAGCACCAGAGATTGTCACGGATAATCGAAAACGGATGCCAGCTGATTACGCTGGGCTACCGGTCACGCTTGGGGCGCCGCCAACGACTGAGTCGGTGAGGATGCAGTGTCTCATTATTGCGGCTGGAGAGGGAAGCCGGCTACGGCAGAACGGTAGTTGTAAACCGCTCACCCCCATTTTAGGGGTTCCCTTAATTGAAAGGGTCATCCGCTCAGGGCTGCAGGCCGGAGTGGATGATTTTTATGTCGTTACCGGATACCAGGGGAAGCGTGTTCACGACTTTTTG
Organism: Acidobacteriota bacterium; assembly: GCA_036446935.1. GTDB lineage: Bacteria > Acidobacteriota > UBA6911 > RPQK01 > JADFOI01 > JADFOI01. The sequence continues at coordinate 5,173 of JAZFTY010000567.1, forward strand.
AACCGTCTGAGCGACCGTCTGGGAGTTCATATCACCCCTATTATTAACGAGGACTGGAAAAAAGAAAACGGCCTTTCGGTGCTCAAGGCACGGAAGTATCTGCGTGGATCCTTTCTGTTGCTGATGGCGGATCATCTCTTTGATCCAACCATTGCCCGCGAGTTGATGAGGTTTCCTCGAACCGATGGCGAAATCATCCTGGGCGTAGACGGGAATATGGGCAATTCCCTCATCGATATGGAGGATGTCACCCGAGTCAAGTCGGAAGGAGACAAGTTACGCGACATCGGTAAGGGCTTGACGGACTTCAATGGCTTTGACACGGGTATTTTCCTCTGCACTCCTTCCATTTTCCGTGCCCTGGAGTATTGCGCAAAGGAATACGGCGATACGAGTCTCTCCGCAGCGGTGCGTGTCCTGGCCGGAGAGGATCGGGTTAAAACCGTTGATGTTAGCGGTTACTTCGTGATTGACGTAGACGATCCCGCGGCCTTTAAGCGGGCAGAGAACGCGCTGTTGGCTAATCTGAGGGACAAGCCCAGCGATGGGCCTGTCTCGCGTCACTTCAACCGACCGTTATCAGTGGGGATTTCCCGCCTATTGGTGAAATACCCGGTCACCCCCAATC